>JAXDLD010000648.1:0-24645 GCA_034666805.1 Acidobacteriota bacterium | reverse complement strand
CCGGACATCGCAAAAAACCCTGGACCCGCGAGCGAGCAACAGCGGCCCGCGAGCTGCGCCCCAGGACCCAGGAGCCCTCATCCCTCCTGGCTACCCTGCTCTTGCCCTGCCAGCACCGCGGTCTTCTCACCCCCCTCGCGCCAGGAGTCGAACCGCCAGTCGAGGATCGCCTGCACGCGGTCGAAGTTTTCCCAGGAGTCGTCGACCCGGTAGTTGTCCGGGAAGAGATCGGCCCAGTCGGCTAAGTAGCGCTCCTGGTAGTAGGAGGTGGCGAAGGCGTTGCCCTCGTCGTTCAAGTCGTCGGCGCTCAGCTTGCCGTCGGTCCAGTTGAGGAGGAAGTCGCGGGGGCGCAGGTGCCGGTTCTTGATCCGCTCGAGGTCGAAGGCCGTGTCCTCGTCCGCGCGGTGCAGGTCGCCGACCAGGTCGCGCTGGATCGCCCAGCCGAGGAACATGCCGATGTGGGTGGCGCCGTTCTCGGGGGGGACCTCCGCCGGGAAGTTGCCTTCATAGTGCCAGGATGCGTCATCGTATTTCACGGGGCTCTCCTTTTGGGACGTCTACTCCTCTTGAGTGCTTCAAACGCTCCAAGCGAGCACTCCAGCACTCTAAGAAAAGAAACGATTTCGAAGGAGAAACTAGAAGGGGATTAGAAGGTCAGGGCCGCCGGTCCGGGCGGGGCCGACTTCTGGGCGTCGCGCAGCGCGGCCGCCGCCAGGCAGCGGGCGACCTCGGCGCGGAGCTCGGGGATCCCCTCGCCGGTGCGGGCGGAGATCCAGAGGCCGCCGTCCCGAGGTTCGAGAGGCGAGACGGCATCGCTCTTGTTGTACACGGGAACGACCCGGCTGCGGTCGACCTTGAGGTCGTCGAGCACCCCCTCGGCCACCTCCTGCTGCTCGCGCCAGCGCGGATGGCTGCGATCGACGACGTGGAGGACCAGGTCGGCGTCGGCGATCTCCCCCAGAGTGCTGCGGAAGGAGGAGACGAGGTGGTGCGGCAGCTTGCGGATGAAGCCGACGGTGTCGGCGAAGACCGCCTCGCCCACCCCGTCGCGCCCCGCCCCGCCCGCCTCGCCCGCCTCGCCCGCCCCGCCAATACCGACGCCCAGGAAGCCGCGCCGCAGGCGGGCGTCGAGAGTGGCGAAGAGGCGGTCCTCGGCCAGGGCGTCGCCGCCGGTCAGCCGGTTCCAGAGGGTCGACTTGCCGGCGTTGGTATAGCCGGTGAGGGCGACCTCCGGCACGCCGCGGCGGCCGTGCCGCTGGACGCCACGGGTGCGTTCGATCTTGTCCAGGTCCTCCTCCAGCCGGCGGATGCGGCGACGCAGGAGCCGCTTGTCCTGCTCGATCTGCTGCTCGCCCTCGCCGCCGCGCTGGCCGATGCCGCCGCCCTGGCGCGAGAGGTGGGTCCAACGCCGGGTGAGGCGGGGGAGGAGGTAGTGGAGGCGCGCCAGCTCGACCTGGGTCTTCGCCTCGCGGGTACGGGCGCGCTGATCGAAGAGGTCCAGGATCAGGGCGCTCCGGTCCATCACCAGGAGGCCGGTCAGCTCCTCCAGGTTCTTCAGCTGGCTTCCCGAAAGGTCGTCGTCGAAGAGCAGGAGGTCGGCGCCCAGCCGGCGGGCCTCGGCGGCCACGCTTTCGGCCTTGCCGCTGCCGATCCAGGTCGCCGCATCGGGCGCCTTGCGCGCCTGGACCTCGCGGCCGACGACGGTCGCGCCGGCGCTCCGGGCGAGCTCGCCCAGCTCGTCCAGATGCTCCTCCACCAGCGGCCCCTGGCCGGGGAGCGAGAGGGCGACGAGCATGGCGATATGGGACGGGGCCGAGCTGCTCAGGCGATAGGTGTCTTTGTTCAAAGTGGGGTTCCCGTGGAGTATCCTAGCAAGAGTCGCGAATCGGGCGAAAGCGTCAGTATGGAGAACGTAGGAGGTGCGGCGATGAATTCCTCTGAGGCCCAGGCCGGGACCCGCCCGGCCCCCCTCTCCTGGCAGCTCAAGGCGGCCCTGGGCGTCATTGCCCTCGTCCTCCTGACGATGCTCTTCTGGCCGCACGGCAAGGAGACCTCGGCGCCGGCGGGCCTCCTTCTGGACGGCGACGGCCGGCCCTCGCCCATGGGCTCGCGTCTCGCCCCGGTCACCCTCGTCCACTTCTGGGCCACCTGGTGCCCCCCCTGCATCCAGGAGGGCCCGGCCATCCAGCGCCTGGCCGCCGACCTCGCCGGCCAGCACGACTTCTCCCTCCTGATGATCGCCGTCGCCGACCGCAAGGACAAGGTCGACCGCTTCCTCGGGCCGGAGGCCGCGGCCATGGTGCTCTACGACCCGAGCTGGGACGTGGCCCACCGCTACGGCACCGACCAGCTCCCGGAGACCTATCTCGTGGTGCGCGGCAAGGTGGTGCAGAAGTTCGTCGGGGCGACCGACTGGGACAACCCCGAGGTGCGCCGCCGCCTGCTCTCCTACTTAGGCGGAGCGCCGGCGGAGAAGGCCCCGCGCGGATGAGCCCGGCGCCCCTGGCACCCCTCATGATGATGTCTCCCGGCGAGCTGCTGGGGATGACCGGGAAGATCGGTCTCGCCGCCCTCCTCTCCGGGGCGGTGGGGGCGGAGCGGGAGTGGACGGGCAAGTGGGCGGGTCTGCGCACCCACATGCTGATCGCCGTCGGGGCCACCCTGGTGACCGAGGTCTCCACCCACTTCGGGGACGGCGGCCGGCTCGCCGCCCAGGTGGTCTCCGGCGTCGGCTTTTTAGGCGCCGGCACCATCATCCAGTCGCGCGGCGCGGTGCACGGCCTGACGACGGCGGCCGGCCTCTGGGTGGCGGCGGCGGTGGGGATCGCGGTGGGGGCCGGCGCCTACGGCGAGGCGGTGGTCGCCACCGTCGCCCTCCTCTTCATCCTCCGTGCCCTGGGGCCGGTCGAGCGCCGCCTGCAGCGGCACGACCAGCGCACGGTCGTAGCGCAGCTCGCGACCGGCCAGAAGCTGTCGGACCTGATGGCGATCCTGGACGAGGCGCGGATCGAGGTCCAGGACCTCTCGTGCAACCCGGGGTCGGCGACGGTCGTCCTCCACTTCCGCGGCTCGAAGATGGACAGCCACCGGCTGATCGAGCTCGCCGCCCTGGAAGGGATCCGGGTCACCGACGAGGCCGGCGGACAGCCCCCCATGACCTCCGCGGGCGTGGGCGCGGACGGCGTGCGGCCCTAGAAGTGGAACGCCACCCCGGCGTGCCCCATGGCGAAGGTCTTGGCCTCGTTCAAGGGGGTGTAGTGGCCCGAGAGCTCGATCAAGATACCGAAGTGACTGTTGAGGGGGAACTCGCCGGTGAGGCCGAGGGCGGCGCCCACCGCGGTCTGCTCGCGGCGGCTGCCGTCGAACGCCCGCTTGCCCTGCAGGCGGTAGGCGCCGAGGGCGATGTAGACCCCGGACTGGTAGTAGGTCTCGTCGAACCGGTACTCGCCGCCGATGTCGGCGTAGGTGAGGTCGGCGCCGGTGAGCGAGCCGAAGGCCGACTTGCGGTCGAGCGAGAGCCGGCCGAGACGCAGGGTGAGCACGGTCTTGGGCTCGGTGACGAGGCCGAGGTTGACCTGGAAGCTGTGGTTGCCGAGATCGCTGCCCGGACTGGCGTCGGGCGATCCGCCGACCCCGCCCAGCACGCCGACGGTGTAGGTGTAGAGTTCCTGGGCGCGGACCGCCTCGGGGAGGGCGGCCATCGCCGCGAACAGGGCGATACCAACAGCGATGGTAGCGAGCCTGCCGGGCAGGCGTTGTCTGCGAGTCAAGATCCCCTCCTTTGCGGTCGGAAGACCGGAGGCCGTCGGGGCCGGCCGCCGGGAGCCGGGAGTGTATCGCACCTCTCTCATCTCTCTCCCATGGCTGCTGACGTATACGCCGGAAGACCCCAAGGCGTCACGCCGCGGCCCCCCTGGCCGCTCGCCCGCCTCCTCCGCCTGCTGCTCCCCGCCCCCTGCCTGGGCTGCGGCGCTCCGCTCCCCGGGCCGGCCCGCATCCGCCTACCCTCGCTCGGGCTCTGCGCCGGCTGCCGCGGCCGCCTGCGGCCCCTCGACCCGGGCTCGGCCTGCGCCGCCTGCGCCCGCCCGCTCGTCGGCCGCCTGCCCCGGGGCTTCCGCTGCGGTCGCTGCCGCACCCACCCGCCAGCCTTCGACCGCCTCCTCGCCCGCTGGCGCTACGAGGCGCCGCTCGACGCCGTCGTCGCCGGGCTCAAGTTCCGCCGCCTGGACTACCTCGGCCGCCACCTCGGGCTCGCCCTGGCCGAGGTGTTCGCGGGGGACCTCTCCGGGCTCGACCTGGTGGTGCCGGTCCCCCTCCACTGGGGGCGGCGGCTCGCCCGCGGCTACAACCAGGCCGAGCGCATCGCCCAGCCCCTGGCCGGCCGCCTGGGTCTCCCCCTGGTCCACGCCCTCCACCGCCGGCGGGTCACCCCGCCCCAGAGCACCCTCGCCCGGGACGCCCGCTTAGCCAACCTCGCCGAGGCCTTCCGCCCCCGTCCCCAAGTCCCCCTGGCCGGCCGCCGGGTCCTCCTGGTTGACGACGTGGCGACGACCGGCGCCACCCTGGACGCCGCCGCCCACGCGCTCAAACGGGCCGGGGCGGCGCTCGTCGTCGCCGTCGTCGCCGGCCGGACCCCCGGCCGCTAGCGCTAGGGCTTGGACCGCGGGAGGGCCGCCCGGTCCCGCTCGCGCCGGACCTCCTCCTGCACCCTCTGCCGGCCGAGCCGGCCGACCTCCCGGAGGTCCGCCCGCGGGCTCTCGGCGAGGGCGGCGAAGGCGCGGTCCCGCTGCTGCCAGCGGTCCTCCGGGGCGCCGGGGTCGGTGGGCCGGAAGAGCGAGGCCTCGGCCACCTCGCGCGGGGCGTGGGCCGCGTCCAGGGCCGCGGTGGCGAAGTCCACCCAGACCGCGTCGGGGGCGCGGCGCAGGGGGGCCAGGTGGTAGGCCACGAGGGCGGGGGCGGCGAGGAGCTGGCGGAAGAGACCGGCGTCCCCTCCCACCAGGTGCGGCAGGAGGGACTGGAGGAGGGGGGCCTGGCGGAGCGGGCGCAGCAGCCGCTCCCGCCGCGGACGGTCGAGGGCCTCGATCGCGCGGGCGAAGGCGCTGTCGGCGGCAAAGTAGACCGGCAGGTCGGAGTCGGCGAGGCGGGCTTCGAGCCAGGCGAGGGCGAGGTCGGGATCGCGGGCGAGGAGGAGCCGCAGGCCGTACTGGAGACTCAAAGTCTCCGCCGTCTCCTCGTACTCCGCCGTGCGGGCGCGGAGAACCGCCGCGGTCCAGTCCCCGGCGAGCTCCGGCCGCACCTCTCCCGAGGGCGGCGCCATCCACTCGCCGAGAGCTGCGGCCAAAGCCGTCTGCCAGCGGCGAGCCGCGAGGAGCTGGCGCAGGGCGGGCAGGGGGACGCCCTCGCGGGCGAGGGTCTCCGCCAGGAGCGGGGTGCGCGCCGTCTCCTCCAGGGCGCGCTCGAAGAGGTCGGGCGGCGGATCGGGGAGACGCAGGGCCAGGGCGGCCGCCGCCTCGGCCAGAGGGTCGACGGCGAGGGCGGAGAGGAGCCGCCTCTCCCAGCCCTCCCGCCGCCGCGCCACGTCCTCTTCCAGGAAGGGGAGCGCCCGGTCATAGAAGCCCTGGGCGAGGAAGGCGTCGAGCCAGGCCTCCGGCCGTTCCACGGCGGCGGCGAGGGCCCGGCAGAACGCGGAGAGCCGGCGCCGCCCGCGGCGGCCCGCCTCTTGCGCCGCGCTCTCGTAGGCGGCGAGCCGGCCGGCGATCTCCAGGGGGGAGTGCCGGGCCCACTCGGCCGCCAGGGTGGAGAGGGCAGCGGCAGCATCGCCGAAATTGGCGGCGTTGGCGGCATCGGCGGCATCGGCGGCGCCGGGGTAGAGCAGGGCGAAAACGGTATCCTCGGACGGGCTCAGATCGATCTCCTCGGCACGGCCAGGGCGCACGGTGCCGCCGTGCGCTCCCTCCCGCGCCCTCGTCACTTCCTCGTTCCCGGCCCCGGCGGGCCCGGGGCGAGTCCTCTCCGGTTCGGATTCTAGGCTTGCCGCATATTCTAACCGCTCTTCCAGTCGGCTAAGCTACGCGCGCCGGGAGAATGCCATGACCGAAACGATCTCGAACCGCTCCGCGCCCCTCTTACCGCCGCGCCCCTGGTCTCCCCTGCTGACCGGCGCGGAGGCCGAGCCGGCGCGCGCCGCCGTCGACGCCATCGCGGCGGAGCTGGCCGCCCATCCTGCCAACCCCGATCCCGCCAACCCCGACGGGGACGAGGCCGAGGCCCCGGGCTCGGCCCGCGACCTGTCGCTCGCCGGCGGGCAGGCGGGCCTCGCCCTCTTTTTCTCCTACCTCGACGCCGCCCGGCCCGGCGAGGGGCACGACGAGACCGCCATGAGCTTCCTCGAACGGGCGATCGCGGGCACCGCCGAGCTGCCGGCGTCCGCCGGCCTCTACAGCGGCTTCGCCGGTGTCGCCTGGGTCCTCGAGCACTTGACGGGGCGGCTCTTCGATCCCGACGGGGAGGATCCCGGCGATGAAATCGCCGGAGTCCTCCGGGAGCACCTGGGGCGCTCCCCCTGGCGCGGCGACTACGATGTCATCAGCGGCCTCGTGGGGTTCGGGGTCTACGCCCTGGAGCGGCTGCCGCGGCCGGGCGGGCGGGAGTGCCTGGCGGAGACCGTCGCCCGCCTCGCCGAGACCGCCGAGCGCCGGCCGGTGGGGATCTCCTGGTACTCCGCGCCGGAGCTGATCGGGCCGTTCCAGCGCGAGACCTACCCCGAGGGCTACTACAACCTCGGGGTGGCGCACGGCGTGCCGGGGGTGATCGGCTTCCTCGGTGATGCCGCGGCCGGGCTCCCCGCCGCGGCGGCGGACGAGGCCCGGCGGCTCCTCGGCGGCGCCGTCGACTGGGTCCTCTCCGAGCGCCTGCCGGCCGGCGCCGCCTCGCTCTTCCCCTACAACGTGGCCGCCGGCATGGAGCCCCACGCCTCCCGCCTGGCCTGGTGCTACGGCGACCTCGGGATCGCCGCCGCCCTGCTCGCCGCCGCCCGGGCCGCCGGCGAGCCGGCTTGGGAAGCCGAGGCGCTCGCCATCGCCCGGCACGCCGCGGGGCGCCCCCTGGAGGGCGCGGGGGTCGTCGACGCCGGCCTCTGCCACGGGGCGGCCGGCGTCGCCCACCTCTTCAACTGCCTCTACCAGGCGAGCGGCGACGAGGCCCTCGGCGCCGCCGCCCGTGCCTGGTTCGGCCGCGCCCTCGCCCTGCGCCAGCCCGGAGAGGGGATCGGCGGCTTCCGCGCCTGGCTGCCCCTCTCCGCCGACCGGACGGGGGAGCTCGGCTGGAGGGCCGACCCCGGCTTCCTCACCGGCTCGGCGGGGATCGCCCTCGCCCTGCTCGCCGCCACGACCCCCATCGCGCCCGATTGGGACCGCGTCCTGCTCACCGCCATCCGCGGCGCCCGCCGCCAGGAGCCCGGATGACCTCCGCCTCGTCCAACCCTCCAGGCCCCTGGCGCCCCCTGCTCTCCGGCGAGCTCGCCGAACGGGCGAACGCCGCGATCGACGACATCGCCGCCGATCTGGCCGGTATTGCCGGCAATGCCGGCAGCACGGCCGAAGCCACCAGCCGGGACCTGTCGCTCGCCGGGGGCCTGGCGGGGGTCGCCCTCTTCTTCTCCTATCTCCACTTCGCCCGCCCCGGCCTGGGACACGACGACACCGCCATGAACCTCCTGGAGCGGGCGATCGAGGGTACCGCCGAACTCCCGGTGGGCGCCGGCCTCTACGGCGGCTTCGCCGGCGTGGCCTGGACCCTGGAGCACCTCAACGGGAGGCTCTTCGATCCCGAGGGGGAGGACCCGGGCGAGGAGATCACGGGGGTGCTCCGCGAGTACCTGGGGAGCTCCCCCTGGCACGGCGACTACGACCTGATCAGCGGCCTCGTTGGTTTCGGGGCCTACGCCCTGGAGCGGCTGCCGCGCCCGGGCGGCCGGGAGTGCCTGGCGGAGACCGTCGGCCGCCTCGCCGAGACCGCCGAGCAGCGGCCGGAGGGGATCTCCTGGCACACCTCTTCGGAACGGACGGGACCGGTTCAGCGCGACACCTATCCGGAAGGTCATTACAACCTCGGAGTGGCGCATGGCGTGCCAGGGGTGATCGGCATCCTCGGCGCGGCCGCCGCGGCCGGGCTGCCGGAGCCGGCCGGGGGCGAGGCGCGGCGGCTCCTGGGCGGCGCCTGCGACTGGGTCCTCTCCCAGCGCCTGCCTCCCGGCGCCGACTCGCTCTTCCCCTACAACTTCGCTCCCGGCATCGCGCCCAACTCCTCCCGCCTGGCCTGGTGCTACGGCGACCTCGGGATCGCCGCCGCCCTGCTCGCCGCCATCCGCCAGGCCCGCAACGCTGGCAATGTCGGCGGCATGGCCGGGCCGGCCTGGGAGGCCGAGGCGCTCGCCATCGCCCGGCATGCCGCCGCACGTCCGGTCGCCAGCGCGGGGGTCGTCGACGCCGGCCTCTGCCACGGCTCGGCCGGCGTCGGCCACCTCTTCAACCGGCTCTACCAGGCGAGCGGCGAGGCCGCCCTAGGAGAGGCGGCGCGCACCTGGTTCGGCGAGGCGCTCGCTCGCCGCCAGCCCGGCCAGGGGGTCGGCGGCTTCCAGTCCTGGCTGCCCCTCTCGGCCGACGGCATGAGCGAGCTCGGCTGGAAGGACGACCCCGGGTTCCTCACCGGCTCGGCCGGCATCGGCCTCGCCCTCCTCGCCGCCACGACGGCGGTCGCGCCGGACTGGGACCGGGCCCTCCTCACCGCGATCCCGATTGCGTAGTCCAAACTATAGAAAACAAGCGATCCAACTCCCCTGCCAGACCCGTTTGACAGCCTCGCGGCGGAGGACTACACTCCACCCTTGTAGGGGTTCTTGAGGGATGACAAGCCACGCGCACAGGAGTCTTCCCGTATTGGCCGCGCTCCTCATGCTCGGCCTCACGGGGCGAGGCGCGGCGCAACCGGCGCCGCACCTGCCGGGGGTCGCCGGCCGGGTGACCGGGGAGAGATCCCCGCTCGCGTCCGCCGGGGTCTACGCCTTCCAGCTCGCCGACCTCCGCCTCCACAAGGTCACCACCGATCCGCAGGGCAACTTCCTCTTCCAGGATCTGCCGGCCGGCCTCTACAAGGTCATCGCCCACAAGACGGGCTTCGTGCCGGTCGTCATCCTGCTCACCCGCACGACGGCCCAGGCCTACCAGTTCCTCGAGCTGCAGCTCTCCCAGGACGCCATGCCGGCCGCGGGGGCCACCGGAGCCAAGAACGGGGCGACGGCACCGCGGGGCGACGACTTCTGGTCGCTGCGCGCCAGCATCCCCCCCGACGTGCTGCGCGAGATCGAGCAGACGAACGAGGACGTGCTCCCCCGCTTCGCCGACGACCGCCGGCCGGCGCTCACCACCGCCGGCGCCCTGGCGCAGTTCCACACCGACTTCCAGGCGATGAAGGGGGTCGACAACCTGGCCGCGGCGGGCGAGGGACAGGTCGAAGGGGGCCGGGTCGGCATCGAGGGCCGGCTGGGCGCGATGCAGGTGGGCCTGAGCGGCCACTTCTGGCAGTTCGCGCCCGTTCCCGGCGGCGTTACGGGCGGCTCCGGCAGCCTGGGCGGCGGATCGGCGGCGGGCGGCAAGACCAGCGCCCTCTCGCTCGATCTCGAGAACGGCCCGCGCAGCCGGGTCAACGTCTCCTCGCTCAACAACCGTATCCTCACCCGCGGCAACGACGGCCTGGTGCCGGTCGACTTCGAGCACTACCGGGTGAGCTGGTCGCAGGCCGTGGGCGAGAACAGCCGCTCGGAGATCGCCGCCCAGTACACGAGCGAGAACAACTTCCACCGCCAGGGCTCCTTCGACCCGGTCGAGATCCCCGGCGCTTCGCGCACCTGGCGGGTCGAGGGCTCCTACACCACCGAGCTGGGGCCGAGCTCGACCTTCCAGGGCGGCGTCCGCTACCGCGCTCTGCAATATGGCATCCCCGGCCCTGGCGGGCAGTCACAGGCCCAGTCCCAGCCGCCACTGCCGATCCTCCCCGGCCATGACAGCATGGACGTCTTCGGGCGCGGCGGCTTCCGGGTGCAGCCGGCGGTGCTCGTCGAGTACGGCCTCTACAACACCCTCTCTGACGGCAGCCTGGCCGTGCGGCCCCAGGGTGGCGTCGTCCTCCGCCTGGGCGACCTCTGGCAGCTCCAGGGCTCGGCGAGCCGCCGGGTCTACGAGCGGTCGGCGGCGAACGCGCCGCAGTTCCTCCCCACCCTCTACCAGGAGGCCGACCTCTGCGAGGAGGGCGGGAAGTCCTGCTACGAGCTGCGCCTGGCGCGCAAGCAGGGGGACGACAACACCTTCTCCCTCTCCGCCGTGGACCGCACCTTCGGCAAGACCCTTCGCCTCTACTTCAGCGACGACTTCTTCGACCGCCTGGAGAGCCTCTACCTGGTGCCCGGCGACCGGCTGCCCGAGATGAAGCTCTCCGTGGGGCGGCAGATCGCGCCCGGGATCACGACCAAGTTCGAGGCCAGCATGGCGAAGGGCGGCGGCGGCGTCTTCTACGCAACCCAGGGCCGGCCCTACGAGAACCGGGTGCAGTATCTGGTGACCTCGCTTGACACCCGCTTCAAGGCGACCTCGACGGGCGTCTTCCTCGCCTTCCACCGCCTGAGCCAGGAGCTCGATCCCCTGGGCCCGGACGGGGCGACCGCCAACCAGGTCGGTCTCGAGCGGCTGCAGCTCATGCTCTCCCAGGACCTGAACATCCTCATGGACCTGGCCGGCGACTGGACGGTGCAGCTCAACATGGAGCTCAGCCGTGGCAGCTCGCCCCTCGCCTCCTCCTCCGGTGGCCGCGACGACGAGATCCGCAAGCGCTTCCTCGGCGGCATCGCGGTCAAGTTCTAACACCCCGGAACGGCACACCCGTCACTCCCCATCGTCGGCGCTACGCCCAGGCGCCCGCATCCGGCGCCCGACTCCCCCCAAACGCTTGGATTCAGTTTCCTGGATAATGTCCGGTTTTCTGGATCGCGCGGCTGAAAACCTCTAGAATTCAGCGGTTTGAAGGCGATTCAAAAAAACGTGACGCTGGCATAGAAGATGCTGTGGAGGGTCTCGGTCAGGTCACCCGATGATGCGGTCTCGCACTCTGAAGCTCTCCCTCTCGCTCCTCCTGGCAGCGGCGGCGGTCGTGTTGGGCGGGCTGTCGTTCTATCGCAAGGTACAGTCCTTCCAGCCTCTGGGCTTCACGGCCCGGATGCCGGGCGGCGCGGCGTGGGTGGAGACGGTCGAGGATCGCGGCACCGGCCTCCTCCGGGGGGACCGGGTGCTCTCCGCGGACGGCAACGAGCTGGGCGCCGAGCCCGACTTCGCCCGGCACCTCAAAGGCAAGGCCGAGAGCGTGCTCCTGGTCCTCCGTGGCGACCATGTGGTGGACGTCCATTACCACCGGCCACCGCTCGCCGTCGATTTCCCCTACCTGTTCCTCTCCCTCATCGGGGTCGGCTACCTGCTGATCGGCCTCTACACCCTGTTGAAGCACGGCGAACGGCCGGGCTTCCTCTTCTATCTCTGGTGCCTGGCCTCGGCGGTCTTCTACCTGCTGTCGGCGGTGCCGCCGTTAGATGCCCTCTACCGGCTGGTCTTCACCGGCGACGAGCTGGCCCGGATCTTCCTCCCGGCCCTCACCCTCCATCTCTTCCTGGTCTTCCCGGCCCCTCTCCCGGAGAGCGGGCGGTGGGGGCGGTGGCGCGGTCTGGTGCCGTTCCTCTATCTGCCGGCCGCGGTGCTCCTCGTCCTGCAGCTCGACCTCGTCCTCGGGACCCGGTGGATCTTCGCCCACCCCACACAGGCCGCGATCGGCGCCCTGGACCGCGGCGAGCTCTACCACCTGATGGCCTACGCCCTGGCCTCGGTGGTCCTCCTCGCCTGGCGTATCGGACGCGGCCGGAACTGGGAGCAGCAGCGCCAGCTCCAATGGGTGGCCCTGGGGCTCGCCGGCGGTTACCTGCCGTTTTTCCTTCTCTACGTGGTGCCCCGCGGGCTGGGCTTCGTCACCCCGCAGCTCCTCACCACGGCCGCCGTCCTGCCGCTCGCCCTGGTGCCGCTCGCCTTCGCCTACGCCATCCTGCGCTACAAGCTGTGGGACATCGAGATCATCGTCCGCGACACGATCTCGGCGACCGTCACCCTGCTCCTGGGGATCATCGGCTTCTCGCTCGTCAATCTGGCGATCCTCCGCGGCGTGCCGCAGGAGCTGTCGCTCGCCAGGAACTTCCTCTCCTTCGCCGCCGGGCTCGCCATCGCCGGCCTCTTAGTCCCCACCCGCCACACGATCGCCGGGGCCCTCGAGCGCTTCCACTACCGGCGATCGTTCGGCAAGCGTCGGGCGCTCTCCGACCTCGGCAAGGAGCTCCTCCATGAGCGCGACCTGGGCCGGCTCTGCTCGGCCCTCCTGCGCCAGATCGAGGAGGGGGTGGAGATCGAGCGCGCCAACCTCTACCTGATGCAGGGGGGAACGCTGGCGCCGGTCCGCCCCGAGCCCGGCCTCCCCGACCGCCTCAGCCCCGACGCCCTGGGCGAGGGGCTCTGGCGAGGGAGCTTCCTCCACCTCTCGGGGGTGTCGCTCCCCATGGAGCCCCCGGCGCCCGCCCAGCGGCTCTTCGTCGGCGGCTACCGCTACGCCTTCCCGCTCAACGTCCTCGGCACCCGGGTGGGGATCGTCCTGACCGGATACAAGAAGGACGGCGACCCGCTGAACAGCGAGGACGCGGAGCTCATCCGCCACCTGCTCAACCAGGCCGCCCTGGCGATCGAGAACGCCCAGCTCTTGGGCCAGCTCCACCACCAGCTCGAGGAGGTCCTCCGTCTCCAGCGCTACAACGAGGGGATCTTCGAGTCCTCGCCGGCCGGCATCGCCGTGCTCGACCCGGCGGGCCGGGTGGTGTCGGTCAACGCCGCCCTGGTCCAGCTCGCCGGCCGGGAGCGCGCCGCCCTGGTCGGCCGGCCGCTCGCCGAGGTGCTCCCGGTCTCCCCCCTCCCGCGCCCCGGCGAGGCGCCGGTCGAGGTGAGCTTCTGCGACGCCCAGGGCCGCGAGCGCTACCTCCAGCTCTCGCTCGCCGACTTCTCGGGGACGCCCGGCATCGGAGAGAACCTGGTGGTGCTCGTCATCCACGACGTCAGCGAGCGGGTGGAGATGGAGCAGGCGCTCAAGGAGAAGGACCGCCTGGCGGCCCTCGGCATGCTCGCGGCCGGGGTCGCGCACGAGGTCAACACCCCGATCACCGGCATCTCGAGCTACGCCCAGATGCTCCTCTCGGAGACCGCGGAGAGCGACCCGCACTACGACATCCTCAAAAAGGTCGAACGCCAGACCTTCCGCGCCGCGCGCATCGTCAACAATCTCCTGGAGTTCGCCAAGAACCGGCAGAACGAGCGCCGGCCGGTGACTTTGGCGCCGCTCTTGACCGAGTCGCTCGACCTCCTGGGCGACCGGCTGGGCAAGCGGCGGATCGAGCTCGACTGGCAGCTTCCTACCGAGGTCATTTCGGTCCTCGGCTGCGACGGCGAGCTGCAGCAGGTCTTCACCAACCTGCTCTTGAACGCTCTCCAGGCGATGAACGAGAAGGGCGGGAAGCTCACCGTCCGCCTGGAGGCCGACGCCGCTTGCGCCCGCGTGCACATCGTGGACACCGGCCCGGGCATCCCGCCGGAGCGCCTGACCCGGGTCTTCGAGCCGTTCTACTCGACCAAGCTGGCGAGCGGCGGCACCGGCCTCGGGCTCGCCATCAGCTACGACATCGTGCGCCGGCACGGCGGGAACCTCTCCGTGGCCAGCGAGCCCGGCGCCGGAGCCCGCTTCACCGTCGAGCTCCCGCGCCTCGTTCCGGCCACACTCGCGGCATCGCCGACCTCCGCATGAGCGTCCTGATCGTCGACGACGAGGAGGTCCTCCAGGACGTCCTCACTTCGCTCCTCCGTAAGGAGGGGCACGCCACCCTCTCCGCCTACTCCGGCGAGGAGGCCCTGGAGATCCTCGAGCGCGAGGAGGTGGACCTGGTCCTCCTGGACCTCATGCTCCCCGGCATCTCGGGCCAGCAGGTGCTCCGCCGCATCCGCCAGCGCGACCCCGAGCAGGTGGTGATCGTCATCACCGCCTTCTCCTCGATCGAGAGCGCCATCGACGCCATGCGCGAGGGGGCTTTCCACTACATCCCCAAGCCGTTCAAGAACGAGGAGGTGCTGCTCACCATCCGCAAGGGGTTGGAGCAGCGCCGGCTGACGGAGGAAAACCGCGACTTAAAAGAGCAGCTCCGCCAGCGCTTCGGGCTCGATAACCTGGTCGGCAAGAGCAAGCCCATGCAGCAGGTCTACGACCTGATCCAGCTCGCCGCGCCGGCCAAGAGCAACATCCTGATCCTGGGCGAGAGCGGCACGGGCAAGGAGCTGGTGGCGAAGGCCATCCACCACCACTCGCGGCGCGCCTCCGGCCCCTTCGTCACGGTCAACTCGGGCTCGATGCCCGCCGACCTCCTGGAGAGCAACCTCTTCGGCCACATCAAGGGCGCCTTCACGGGCGCCATCGCGAGCAAGAAGGGGCTCTTCGAGATGGCCGCCAACGGCTCCATCTTCTTCGACGAGATCGGCAACATCCCGTTAGACACCCAGTCGAAGCTCCTCCGGGTGATCCAGGAGAAGGAGTTCATGCGCCTAGGGGGGGTCGACACGGTCAAGGCCGACGTGCGGATCATCGCCGCGACCAACGCCGACCTCGAAGGATCGGTGGCCCAGGGCCTCTTCCGCGAGGACCTCTACTACCGCCTGAACGTCATCACCGTCGCCCTGCCGCCGCTCCGCAAGCGGACGGAGGACATCCCGCTCCTCGCCCAGCACTTCCTCGCCAAGTACGCCCACGAGAACGAGAAGACGATCGCCGAGATCACCTCGCACGCCATGCAGCTCCTCCTCGACTACCACTGGCCGGGCAACGTCCGTGAGCTCGAGAACGTCATCGAGCGCGCCGTCGTCCTCTCGACCGGGCCGCTCCTCGGGGTCGACCTCCTGGCGCCCTCGGTGCGGCAGACGGACGCCGTGGTCCTGCCGCCGTCCTCCCTCCCCTCCTCCGGGGTGGCGTTCAAGGACGCGGTCTCGGAGTACGAGCGCCAGCTCGTGATCAAGGCCCTCCAGGCCTCGGGCGGGGTGCAGAAGCGGGCGGCGGAGCTGCTCCAGGTCAAGCCCACGACGCTCCACGAGATGATGAAGCGCCTCAACATCTCGTCGGAGAGCATCGCATCCGCCTGAGGTTCTTAAAAACGATCATGCGTAGGGTCTGCTCGTCGATCGCCGTCCTGGCCTGCCTGGCCGGGCTGCCTCTTTTCGCCGCCGCCACTCCTGCGGCCGAGCCGGCCGGCCGCCCGGTTCCCCCTCGTCCCGTCCAGAATTCACCGGCCCCGGGCGCGACCCCGGCGCCGCCGCGGCTCCTCGCCCCCCTCTCCGACGGCGAGAGCCCCGAGCTGCCGCCGCTCGACGAGCGGGTGCCGCGGCCGGAGGCCTTCCTCGGCTACCCGCTGGGCGAGCGCTTCACCACCTGGGACCGCATCCAGGCCTACTTCGACGCCCTGGCGTCGGCCTCCAACCGGGTGAAGGTCTGGACCTACGGCGAGACCTATGAGGGGCGGCCGCTCAAGCTCGTCGCCATCGGCTCGCCGGAGAACCTCGCCCACTTGGACCAACTTCGCGCGGAGCACCTGCGCCTGGCCGACCCCGGCGCGCTGTCGCGCGACGAGCGGGAGCGGCTGGTCGAGCGGCTGCCGCTCGTCGTCTGGCTGGCCTACGGGGTGCACGGCAACGAGTCTTCGTCCTCCGAGGCGGCGATGGCGGTCGCCTACGTCCTCGCCGCCGGCCAGGGAGAGGTGCCGGGGCTGCTCCACGACACGGTCGTCCTCATCGACCCGCTGGTCAACCCGGACGGCCGGGAGCGCTATGTCCACTCCTTTGAGGAGCGGCGAGGGGCCGAGCCCAACCCGCGGGTGGCGGCGTCGGAGCACTGGGAGCCCTGGCCCGGAGGGCGGCAGAACCACTACCTGGTCGACTTGAACCGCGACTGGGCTTGGGCGAGCCAGCAGGAGACCCGGCAGCGGCTCGCCGCCTACCGCGCCTGGGAGCCGCAGGTCTACGTCGACTTCCACGAGATGGGGTCGGAGGCGAGCTACTTCTTCCCCCCCCCGGCCGAGCCGGTCCACCCGCAGATCTCCCGCCGCATCGTCTCCTGGCTCGACACCTTCGGCCGCGCCAACGCCGCCGCCTTCGACCGCCAGGGGTGGGTCTACTTCAAAGGCCAGAGCTACGACCTCTTCTATCCCGGCTACGGCGACTCCTACCCCAGCCTCCGCGGGGCGGTGGGGATGACCTACGAGATGGCGGGCGGCGGCCGCGGAGGGGTGGCGCTGACGCTCCCCGACGGCACCCCGCTCACCCTGGCCGACCGCATCGCCCGGCACTTCACGACGTCCCTCGCCACGGTGCGGACGGCGGCCTCCCACCGCCTTAAGATCCTCGCCGACTTCGTCGAGACCCGCGAGGGTCCCGCCGGGCCGGGGCGCACCTATCTCTGGCCGGCCGACCGGCAGGAGGCGCGGGCCCTGGCCGACCTCCTCACCCTGCACGGCATCCGGGTCCGCCAGCTCGGCGAGCCGGCGACGATCAAGGCGCGGCGGCTCGCCCACGTCCCCGGGGCGGAGGAGGAGAAGCGCTTCCCGGCCGGCACCTACGCGGTGTCGACCGCGCAGCCGCTCGGCACCCTCGTCCAGGTTCTCCTCGACTACGACTCGCCCATGGGAGATCCGTTCCTCAAGCGCCAGCGCCGGCGCCTGGAGGACAACCTGAGCGCCGAGTTCTACGACATCACCGCCTGGTCGCTCCCGCTCGCCTACAACCTGGAGGCCTGGGTCTCGGCGGGCGAGCCGGGGGGCGCGAAGCCCGTGGCCGCGCCGGCCGCCGGGGTGCACGGCACGGCCGGGATCGGCGTCCTGGTGCGGCCGCAGGGGCTCGCCACCTACCGCCTTGCCGCGGCGCTCCAGAGGCGCGGTCTCCACTACCGGGTGGCCCTGACCGGCTTCTCGGTCGAGGGGACGGAGTACCCTTCCGGCACCCTCTTCGTCCCCCGCCACGGCAACCCGGACCTCGACAAGGCGCTGGGCGGCCTCCTGGCCGAGAACGGCTTGGCCGCCCAGGGGATCGCCGCCTCCTTCGAGATCAAGGGGCTGTCGCTGGGCTCCCGAGAGATGGCGGCGGTGCGCCCGGTGCGGGTCGGCCTGGTGAGCGGGGAGGGGGTCGACCCCACCTCCTTCGGCTTCCTCTGGTCGCTCCTCGACCGCCAGATCGGGGTACGCCACGACCGGCTCGACCTCAGCCGCTTGGGCGAGGTCGAGCTCGGGGAGCTCGACGTCCTGGTCTTCCCCGACGGCGACTACGGCCGGGTGCCGGAGAAGACCCGCGAGGTTCTCGACGGCTGGATCAAGGCCGGCGGCGAGCTGGTGGCGATCGGCGACGCGGTTACCTGGCTCGCCGAGCACCAGATGACGACGGTCAAGAAATGGGAGCCGCCCAAGGACAAGGAGAAGGGGGACCCCGAGCTGTCCGAGGAGTTGGAGGCGCCTTCCGGGCTCGCTCTCCGCGCGATCGCGACCCCCGGCGCCGCCCTCGCCACCCGGATGCAGGGGAACCACCCCCTGACCGTGGGCCTCGATGCCTCACCGGCGGTTCTGGTCGAGGGCTCGCTCGTCCTCCGCGCGATGGGGGACCCCCGGAAGGACGTCTTAGTGGCCCAGACGGAGCGCCCGGTGATCGCCGGCTTCGCCTTCCCCGAGGCCGAGCAGCGGCTGGCGGGCTCGCTCCTGGTCGGCGCCGAGAACCGCGGCAAGGGGAGCGTCATCCTCTTCGCCCAGAACCCCGCCTTCCGCCTCTTCTGGCGGGCGACGACGCCGATCTTCCTCAACGCGGTGCTCTATGGGCCGAGCACGGGGTTGGGGGGGCGGTAGGGGCGGGCGCCCGCTCCACAGAGATCCAGCGCTCGATCTCCCCTACCGCGCCACCTGCTCCGCGAGCTCCAACGCCCGCAGGAAGTTCTCCCCCAGGATGAGCCGCACTCCCGAGCGGTCGACCCCGCGCTCCAGGAGCGCCGCCGTCAACGCCGGGAAGCGGGAGGGGTCCTCGAAACCCTCCAGGGTCTCCGAGATGCCGTCGAAGTCGGTGCCGATCCCCACGTGCTCCTCGCCGCCCAGCTCGATCAGGTGGATGACGTGGTCGACGAAGGTGTCGAGGGGGACTTTGGGGAGGGGGTGGTCGGCGAAGAGGCGGTGGATCTCGGGGGCCACCTTCGCCGGATCGCGGAGGTACTCCTCGTCCATCTCCTCCAGGACCGGCCGCAGCTCCGCCATCCGCTCCCGGTTGGCACGGGCGGCGTCGGGGCCGACGAAGGCGGGATAGGTGTTGGCCATCACCAGGCCGCCGACGCGGGCGATCTCCCGGATCAGGGGGTCGGGGAGGTTCCGCGGCACGTCGCAGAGGGCCCGGGCCGAGCTGTGACTGGCGATCGGCGGCGCGAGCGAGACCTCCAAGACCCGCTCCACCGCGACGTCCGAGACGTGCGAGACGTCGGGGAGGATGCCGCGCCGGTTCATCTCCCGCACCAGCCGGATCCCCTCGTCCGAGAGGCCGCTGTGGGCCGCGGCGTCGGTCGAGGCGTCGCACCACTCGTGGGTGCCGACGTGGGTCAGGGTGATGTAGCGGATCCCCATCTTGGCGCAGTCGTCCAAGACCTTGGGGAGGATGAGGGAACGGCCGTTCTCGAGGCCGTAGACGACCGCCACCTCGCCGCGGGCGACCGCCCGGCGGACGTCCTCCGCGTAGACCGCCTTGACGAGCCCTTTCCCCGCCGCGAGCTGGGCCTCGGAGAGGCGGTAGAGCGCCAGGGCATGCTCCCACCCCTGGTCCGGGGGGAGCGAGGAGGGGACGTAGAGGGCGAAGACCAGGGCGTCGACGCCCCCGGCGCGGAGCCGCGGGAGGTCGATGTGGCGGTCCGCGAGCGGTTCCGAGAGGTCCGCCGGGGACTCCCAGAGCCGGGTGGGAACGTCGGTGTGGCCGTCGAAGACGAGGCAGTCGTCGTGGAAGCTCATGGCCGGCCAGTGTAGCGGCCCCAGAGCTCCGACCCCAAATGCTACTGTACGGTGCCGAGCCATGGAGACCCGCCGCCCCCTCCCCGCCGCCCTGGCCCTCTGCGCTCTCGCCGTCCTCCGCTGCGGCGGCGAGGCCGCCGGCCCCACGCACCCTCCCGGTCCCCTCGCCGTCCCCGCCGTCCTCCGCGCCGCCCGTGATCTCGGGGCCGTGGGCCGGCCGGTCCTCTTCGTCGGCTGGGACGGCGCCGACTGGCAGCTCCTCGACACCTACATGGCGGACGGGACGATGCCCCACCTCGCGGGCCTCGTCCGGGAGGGACGCGCAGGCGGGCTCCTGACGATCCAGCCGCCCCTCTCCCCCCTCGTCTGGACGACCATGATGACCGGGGTGTCGCCGCTCGCCCACGGCATCCTCGACTTCACCCGCTTCCATCCCCAGACGGGGCAACGCGAGCCGATCACCCGCGCCGAGCGCCGGGTGCCGGCCCTGTGGAACATGGCGGGAATGGCCGGCCGGAGCGCCGCCGTCTTCGGCCTCTGGGCCACCTGGCCGGCCGAGCCGGTCGACGGGCTCCTGGTCTCCGACCGCCTGTTCTCCTTCCAGAACCCCGAGACCACCCCGCCGCCGGGGGTGGTCTACCCGCCGGCCGAGGAGGCCTGGGCCCGGGCCGCACTGGCCGCGACCGAGAAGGAGATCGGCTTCGCCGCCGTCCACGCCTACCTCCCCTGGCTGACCGCGGAGGATTACCGGAGCCTCCTCGCCCAGCCGGACCCCTACGACCAGCCCGCCACCGCGCTGCGCCGCATCCTCGTCGAGACCGCGGTCTACGACCGCCTGGCCAAAAGCTGGCTCGCCCGCCACCGGCCGGACCTGACGGTCGTCTACTTCCAGGGGAGCGACGCCATCGGTCACGTCTTCGCCCCCTATGCCCCGCCGCGCCAGCCGGAGATCCCGGAGGCGGACTTCGCGCGCTACAGCGGAGTCCCCCGCGCCTACTTCGCCGACCTCGACCGCCGGTTGGGCGAGTACCGGCGGATCGCCCTGGGGATGGGAGCCGTCCTCGTGCTCGCCTCGGATCACGGCTTCCGCTGGCGGGAGGGGCGGCCCGAACGACTGGCGAGCGCCGCCGCGGCCACCGCCGGGCGCTGGCACCGCGAGGAGGGGATCTACCTCCTCTGGGGTCCCGGGATCGCGGCCCATCCCCATGCCGGGAATGCCAGCCCCCACGGCGAGCGCGGCAGCGTGACCCAGGTCGCCGTGACGCTCCTCGCCCTCCTCGGCCTCCCCCGGGGCGAGGGGCTCGCCGGGCCGCCGCTCCCCGGTATCCCCCTGGAGGCGCCCCTCCAGACGCCAGGCAGACCGCCGGTCCGCTATGCCGCTTATTTCCATCCCGGCCCGCCCGCTCCCGCCGCCCCCTCCTCCGGAGGCTCGGAGGAGATCGCCAAGCTCAAGGCCCTGGGCTATGTGGGGGCGAGCGAGCCGGCGCGGGCAGAAGGCCCTCCTGGGGGAGTCGACGCCACCCGGACCGCCGGCTCCTTCGACAACGAGGGGCTCCTCCTCCGCGCCGCCGGGCGGCCCGCGGAGGCTCGGGCCGCCTTCGAGCGGGCCCTCGCCCGCGACCCGGGGAACGCCGCCGCCCTCGCCAACCTGAGCGACCTGCTCGCTCAAGGGCTCGCCCCCGCCGATCGCGAGCGGGCGGACGCCCTCCTCGTCCAGGCCCTGGCGGCCGGCCTCCCCGACGGCGTCGAGCGGGTGCTGGCGCGCGCCGCCGCCGACCGCCGGGCCGGGGCGGCCGGCCGCGCTCTCGCCCTCCTCGACCGGACGATCGCCGCCCGCCCGGAGCGGCCCGAGCCGCGACTGCTGCGCGGCCAGCTGCGGATGGAGCGCCAGGACTGCCGGGGGGCGCTCGCCGACTTCACCGCGGCGGCGGCCGCGGCGCCCAGGGAGCCCCTCGCCTGGGGCTCCGCCGCCCTCGCCCGGATCTGCCTGGGCGACCGCCCCGGGGCCGTCCGCGACCTCCGCCAGTCGCTCGCTCTCGACCCCCACCAGCCCGAGATCGCGCGCGCCCTGGCGCAAATCGGCGGCGCTTAGGGATTAAGATATCGGCATTTACCTCTCGCCTGGAGGACTGATGCCGATGCCGAACGCGCCGCTCCGCTTCGCCCTGACCCTCTGCCTGCTCGCCGCCGTTCGCCCGCTCGCCGGCCAGGAGGGCTCCCCCGAGGACCTCGCCAGGGCGATCGCCTCTTCGAAGCTCCGCTACGACCTCGGCGAGAACGGCGCCCCCGGACCGGTCAAGAAGCCGGTCGAAGAGCTCCACTGCCCGGCTCGGAGCACCGCCCAGCGGGTGGTCCGCACGGCTGGCGGCAAGGAGCTCAAGCCCTGGAGCGCCAAGGCGGCGCCGCGCTTCGACGAGGCCGGGAAGCTCTTCGCCGCCCAGCGCTACGCCGAGGCTGGACTCCTCTATAAGAAAGCCCTGGAGCTCGACCCCACGCTCCCCCAGGCTCACCGCTCCCTGGCCGACACCCTCGTGAAGCTCGGCCGGCTCGCGGAAGCGCAGGACGAGTACGTAAAGGCCCTGGTCTACGACCCCTCCTCCGATGCCGCTCTCAAGGGGCTCGCCGACTTGGGCGCCAAGGCCGGCTTCACCGTCGTCCGCCACGCTCTCCTCCCTCCCGAGGGAGCTCTGGGCGAGGTCCAGGAGGGCAGGGTCCCCATCGCCCTCGGCCCGGGGGAGAAGGAATGGGTCCCCTACCTCCTCTGTAAGGCCGTCTGGCGCAACGAGCCCTCCTACCGCGCCAGGCGGCTGGGCAAGGAGGGGGAGGGTGCCTATAGCTGGACCGTGCAGGAGGAGACCGAGTGCCTGGTGAGCTACCTGGTGGGCAACCTCGGCACGACCGAGACGGAGATCCAGTCGGCGGCCCAAAAAGCGCGCCCCGAGTCAACGCCGGTCGAAGTCCCCGTGGAGCAGGTGCTCGCCGCCGCGCCGCCCCTCACCCGGCACCTCAAGGAGGCCGCCGACTCCGGACTCCTCCCCGGCTACGCCCTCTTCGCCGTCCTCGGCCGGCGCTGCCCGGCGGCCATCGCCGTGCTCCCCGACCGCGCCCAGGAAGATCTCGAGCGTTACATCCGACGCTTCGTGATCGTCCCTGGCGGCGTCACGCGACCGGCTGGACGATGAAGTCCGCCCGCGTCTCGGTCTTCGGCGCGTCGCCCAACTCCTCGCACGCCGCGTGCAGCTCCTCGATGTGCTCGGGTCCCAGCTGGAGCACGTGCTCGTCCGGCTGATAGGTCGTGCCGAGGGGATAGAGCCGGCCCGCCTCGCGGCTCATCTCGATGTGGCAGCCGAGGACGTACGACACCGGGTGGGCGCAGGCGAAGGCCGCCAGCCGGGCGGCGCTCGCGCGGTAGGCCGGCCAGTCCCGGACCGTCAGGAGCCCCGGGTAGAGCAGGTCGCCGGAGAAGAGCGTCCGCGTCGCCTCGTCATAAAAAGCGACATGGGCCGGCTCGTGGCCGGGGATCGGAACGACCGTGAGCCGCCGGTCGCCGAGATCGATCGCCCCGGTGCCGTCCGGCCAGCCGTCGATCCCGAAGGCGGCGCGGACGCTCGCTACGTCCGCCCCCACGATCTCGGTCTCCGGCCGCGCCGCCAAGAGAGTGTCGCCGAAAACGTGATCGCCGTGGCCGTGCGTGTGGGCGACAAGGAGGTGGACGTGCTCCGCCCCTCTCTCGGTCAGAATGCTTTCGATCGTCTCGCGGATGGGCAACGGCCGGCCGTCGGAAGGCTCGGCGCCGCTGTCGAGGAGGAGAGCTTCCCGCTCGCCGAAGAGCAGGTAGAGAAATGGCGCCTCGAAGCTCCAGCACTTGTTCTGCCGGATGGCGTAGAGGGCGTCGTCCAGCCGGTGCACCTGGAAAGCTGAATTTTCGTCGCGCGCGCAGTCCGGGCTGCCGTGCATCCATTGGGGAGGAAAGTTCATCTCACTTTTAGTACAGGGGCTGGAAGAGGACCGAGAAGGTCTCGGCCAGGCGCTGCTCGGCGCCGCGCTTCTTCCAGCTCTCGTAGGTCACCTCGCGGCAGGCTTTCTCGTCCTCGGCGAAGACGGCGTCGAGCCGGGCCGCGAACTCGCGGTCGTAGAAGGAGAGGCTGTCCTCGGCGTTTTCGAGCAGCGAGCGGGCGTCGAAGTTGATCGAGCCGATGGTGCTGAAGATGCCGTCGAACACGGCGTCCTTGTTGTGCATCATCGTCCGGTTGTACTCGAAGATCTTGACCCCACCGGTCAGGAGCTCGCCGTAGTGGATGCGGGACGCCATGCGCAGAAGCGGCATGTCGATGTGCCGGCCGGGGACCATCACTCGCACGTCGACGCCGCGCTTCGCCGCCCGGATGAGCGCCTCGCGGATCTGCTCGTCGGGGACGAAGTAGGCGTTCTGGATATGGATCGACTTCCTGGCCGACTGGATCGCCACCAGGTAGAGCATCTCGGCGAGCGAGGACGAGTCGCCGCGCGACATCTTGACCCCCTGCGCCACGATCGCTCCCGCCGGGCCGATCGGCGGGTAGAACTTCTCGCCAGCCAGGATCTCGCCGGTCGTGTACGTCCAGTCCTCGGCGAAGATCGCCTGCATCTGCGCCGAGACCGGCCCGGTCGCCCGCACCATCATGTCCCGCCACTCCTTGGGGTTCCTGGCGTTCCCGAGCCAGTTGTCGGCGATGCAGAAGCCGCCGGTGAAGCTCACCGTCCCGTCGACGACGAGGATCTTCCGGTGGGACCGCCGGCCGATCTTGTAGATGCTCCAGAGCCTTATGGGATGGAAGACGTCCGCCTGGACGCCGGCCTTCCGCATCTTGGCGAGGAGCGGTCCGGTGCGGCTGCTGCCCGTGGCGTCCACCAGCACCCGCACCTCGACGCCCCGCCGCGCGGCGGCCATCAGCTCGTCGGCGAAGATGCCGCCCGCCGTGTCGTTCTTGAAGATGTAGGACTCCAGGTTGACCGTCACCTTGGCCTCGCGGATCGCCCCCAGCATCCCGGGGAAGATCTCGTCGCCATTGTTCAAGATCTCGGCGCGGTTCCCTCCCACCATCGGGTTACCGAAGCCGTCGAGCGAGCGGCGGAACGAACCGTCCTCGATGGAGGACGGGCGGTCGTATTTATAGACGCTCCGCTTGTCGAACGAGAGCAGGGTGCAACCCGACAGGGCGAGGAGCACCACGGCCGAGGCGAGGAGCCGGCCGCGCCCGGAGCGCGCCCGCAAAGGTTTCCTGATCGGCGGTTGTTGCGATTCCACGGCCCGGCCTCCTGTGCTGGGAAAACCTGCTTCGACCTCTGGACGACTGGTTCCGGGGGATTGCATGGAGCGTGCCGCCCGTTCCATAGGACGCGGGCTCCCGGCGGGGTCTTCTCTTACTCCTTGAAGCCGGTCACCGCGCCGTTCTGGCGCTGGGGGTCGCCGGCCCGGTCCT
>JAXDLD010000647.1:0-5315 GCA_034666805.1 Acidobacteriota bacterium | reverse complement strand
GGCGAAGGTCGCGATCTCGACCGTGAGCTGGGCCTCGCCCTCCACCGTCAGCCGGTAGAAGCGGGCCCTCCGGCCGAGCTCGGAGGTCCCCCACTCCGCCATCACCAGGCCGCGCCGCTCCAGGCGGTAGAGGGCGGGGTAGAGCGACCCCTCCTCGACCTGGATGGCGTCGGCGGAGCTGTCGCGGAGCCAGCGGGTGATCGCGTAGCCATGCCGGGGGCCGGAGGAGAGGGCTTTGAGGATGAGGGCGTCGAGAGTGCCGTGGAGTCGATCACGGTCGTGGCTGGGCATCCGTTCTTCCCCTAGAGGTCTGGGTACGACGAAGCCAGGATACGGAGGGGATACCCAGATGTCAAGGCATGGGAAGAGCGGGTCCTACTCGGCGAACTCGAAGATCAGCTCGGTCCACATCTTGCCCGGGAGGTCGTCGCGGGTCGCCGGTTGGAAGCGGGTCTTCCGCGCCGCCGCGAGAGCGGCCTCGTTGAAGCCGAGGTCCGAAGAGTCGCGCTCCCGGAGGGCGGCGTCGAGGACCTTCCCCTCTTCGTCGATCAGGACCCCCACCCGCACGCTCGCCCGGCGGCCGCTGCCGCGCGCGGCGGCCGGGTAGTCGTAGCGCGGCAGATCGAGGGGCACCGGCTCCGCGACCCCCGGGCCACGGCGGAGGATGAAGTCGCCGCGCCGCATGGGCTCGGTCGGCTGCGCGGGCGGCTGGGGTAGCGGCGCCGGGCGGCTCTCCCGCGGCGCCGGAGCCACGCGGGCCGCGCCGGGGATGTCGGAGCGCGGCGGGTCGGGTTCCGTCGGCAGGGGGATCGCCACCGGCCGCGGCTCGACCTCGACCATGGACGGAGACGAGGCGGGGTGGACCGCCGGGGCGACCTGGGCGGGTAGCGAGGCGGGGACGGCCACGGGCCGGACCAGCGAGGGTGCGGCCGCCGCAAGAGTCGGCGGCGTCGACGGCGCAGGGCTTGGGTAGGCTTGGGCCGCTGGATGGGAGGATGGGGAGCGCCGCAGGGGCCGCGCGGAGAGGTACCACCACCCGGTGCCTCCACCCAGGAGCGCCAGGGCCAGCCCGGCCGCCACGAGGACGGGGGTGCGCGAGGTCCGCGGGTTCCGGGCCGCCGGCTCGGCTGGCGTGGCCTCCGCTGGCGCTGGCGGCGGGTCTAGGGGCGACGTCGTCCGGTGGATCTCGCGCCCGGCCCAGGCGTCGTCGGCCGCCGCCTGCCAGCGGAGCGGCAGGTCCCCCGCCGCGGTGGGCAGGCCGCGGAGGGGCGGAGAGATCTCCCGGGTCGGCTCGGAGACCCGCACCGTGGGCAGGGCGAGGAGGGCGCCGATCGCCGGCGTGGGGGTGAGCTCGCCGCGGTTCGCGGGGGGCGGGGTCTGGACGGCGCCGAACTCCCAGTCGAGGCGGACCTGGGTCGAACCCGCCGGCGGCTCCGCCTTCCGGCCGCCGGGGTCGGAGCCCAGGGGGAGGAGGACGTCGAGAACGGCGTCGAAGTCACTCCGGGCGAGCGGATAGCGCGCCTGCACCTGGGCGATCGAGCGGACGAGCTCTTCGGCCCCCGGCATCCGCTCCTGCGGCTTCTTGGCGAGCGCCTGGAGGATCATCGCCCGAAGGTCGGCGGGCACGGTCCCCCGCGGGTCGACCTCGTCGAAGTCCATGGGGGGACGCAGCATGTGGCCGGCCATGAACGAAGGCGCGTCCTGGCCGTGCACCGGGCAGCGGCCGGTGAGCAGCTCGTAGAGGACGACCGCGAACGAGTAGAGGTCGCTCTGCGGGCCTATCCCCCTTCCCTCGAACTGCTCGGGCGAGGCGTAGCGCGGCTTGCCGAGGAAGACCCCGGTGGTGGTGAGCCCGCCGGAGGCCCCCACCGCCTTGGCGATCCCCAAGTCGATGAGCTTGACGAGCGGCTGCCCCTCGCCGTCCCGGGTCAGCATCAGGTTGTCGGGCGAGATGTCTCGGTGGACGATCTGCTGCCGGTGGAGGTAGGCCAGGGCGCGGAGCGCCTGGCGGGCGATCTCCAGGGTGAGCGAGAGGGGCGGCGGCCCGTAGCCCTGGAGCACCTCCAGGAGCGACCAGCCGTCGATGTACTCCATGACGATGAAGGCGGTGCCCTGGTCGTCGACCGCGAAGTCATGGAGGACGGCGACGTTCGGGTGGCGCAGGCGGATGGCAACCTTGGCCTCGTGGAGGAAGCGGAGGGCGGCGTCGCTCTTCTTGCCGTCGCTCAGGGGCCGCACGACCTTGACGACCCGGACCTCCTCGAGCAGCCGGTGGCGGACCTTGTACACCGCCCCCATGCCGCCCTCGCGGATCTTGCCGAGGATCTCGTACTTGCCTTCGATCTGCTCGTTGAGGAGCGTCAAGACCGCTCTCCCGGCAGGTGCTCGCCTTGCCGAAGTCGTTGGAAGTCAGTCGTTAGAATAGCATCGCGGGGGCGGGACCGTGGGCGAGCCCTCCGGAGCGATAAGGAAACCATTCCCCACCGGCCGCGTATAAAGCCTGGGCCGGGGTGTGTCCAGGGCGAGGAATGCTGGAGCCGCCAGGACCGTTACCCCCGGTGGGGGGGGACTCGTATCCCCATTCTACAATTTCTTAAAGACCAGCGGCAGTTCTGGTGGAGAGAGAGTATGTCGAGGCGGTTGGTGGTGTGTCTGCCTCTCACCCTGCTCCTCCTCGTCCCCCTCGCCGGGTGCGGCGGCGGCGACGGGGCGGCGGAGGCCAGGAAGGACGGCGGGAAGCCGGCTCCGGAGCGCGAGGTGCGGGTGGCGCGGGCGGCGGAGGGGAAGCTCGCCCGGACCGTCGCGGTCGCCGGGACCCTCGCCGCCGACGAGCAGGTGGAACTAGGGATGAAGGTCGCCGGCAGGCTGAGCGCGATCGCCGTCGACCTCGGAACTCCCGTCCGCCGCGGGCAGCTGATCGCCCGCCTCGACCCGGCCGACTTCGAGCTCAAGGTCCGGCAGGCCCAGAGCGCCTTGGACCAGGCGCGGGCCCGCCTCGGACTGCCGCAGAGCGGCGGCCCGGACGCCGTCGAGGATCTGGAGAAGACCGCCGGGGTGCGCCAGCAGCGCGCCCTCCTGGAGCAGGCCCGGATCACCCGCGACCGGGTGCGCTCGCTCTTCGAGCAGCAGCTCGTGCCGCGCTCGGACATCGACAACGCCGAGGCCGCCCTCCAGGTCGCCGAGGCCCGCCACCAGGACGCCATCGAAGAGTCGCGCAACCGGATCGGCATGCTCGCCCAGCGCCGCTCGGAGCTCGACATCGCCCGCCAGCAGCTCGCCGACTCGACCCTCTCCGCCCCCTTCGACGGCGCCATCCGCGAACGCCGGGCCGCCGCCGGCGACTACGTGGCGGCCGGCCAGACGATCGCCGTCCTCGTCCGCATCCACCCGCTCCGCCTGCGCCTGCCGGTCCCCGAACGGGAGGCGGTGGGCCTGGCCGTCGGCCAGGAGGTCCGCTTGAAGGTCGAGGGCGACCCGGCCTCGTACACCGGGCGGCTCGCCCGCATCTCCCCGGCGATCAGCGAGGACAGCCGCACCTTGGCGGTCGAGGCCGAGGTGCCGAACCCGGACGGCCGCTTGAAACCCGGCTCCTTCGCCCGGGCGGAGATCGTCGTCCGCGGGGGAGAGCCGGCGGTCCTCGTCCCCGCCTCCTCGATCGTCACCTTCGCCGGGATCGACAAGGTGATCGGCGTCGCCGGCGACACCACCCGCGAGCAGCAGGTCAAGAAGGGTCGCCGCTCGGGCGACCAGGTGGAGATCCTGGCCGGGGTCAAGGCGGGAGACCCGGTGGTGGTCGAGCCCGGCAACCTGGTGAGCGGCGAAAAGGTCCGCGTCGTCCGCTAGCTCGCAGCAGCAGCAGGAGCCCCCATGCAGAAGCTCGCCGAGATCTGTATCCGCCGGCCGGTCTTCGCGGCCATGATCATCCTCGCCCTGGTCGTCGTCGGGGCGGCCAGCTACCAGCGCCTGGGGGTCGACCGCTTCCCCTCGGTCGACCTGCCGACGGTATCGGTCCGCACCTCGCTCCCCGGCGCCTCGACCGAGGAGGTCGAGTCCGAGGTCTCGCAGCCCCTCGAAGAGGCGATCAACACGGTCGACGGGATCGACGAGATGCGTTCGATCTCGTCTTCCGGCGGCTCCTTCATCATCACCACCTTCAACCTCGACAGAGACATCGACACCGCCGCCCAGGACGTGCGCGACCGGGTCGCGGCCGTGGTGCGCAACCTCCCCCGCGAGGCCAAGCCGCCGGTCGTCTCCAAGTTCAACAACGACAGCGACCCGGTGATCTCCGTGGCGCTCACCGGCAACCGCCCCATCCGCGAGCTGACCGAGCTCGCCGACAAGGTCGTCAAGCTCCAGCTCGAACGCTCGCCCGGAGTGGGCGCGGTCAACATCGTCGGCGGCCTCACCCGGGCGATGAACATCTGGATCGATCCCGATCGCCTGGCCGCCTACCAGATCCCCATCACCGCGGTGCGCAACGCTCTCTTGAGCCAGAACGCCGACGAGCCGGGGGGCAACGTCACCACCGGAACGCGCGAGCTCACTCTGCGCACGATCGGCCGGCTGGCGGACGAGAGCTCCTTCAACGACCTCGTGGTGACGACGGTCAACGGCTCGCCGGTCCGCATCCGCGACCTCGGGCGGGCCGAGGACGGCACCAAGGAGCAGCGCTCGCTGTCGCGCTTGAACGGGGTGCCGACGGTGACCCTGGACATCCAGCGCCAGTCGGGCGCCAACACCGTCTCGGTGATCGAGGGGGTGAAGACGGCGCTCACCCGGATCTCGGCGCAGCTCCCCAAAGACGTCAGGATCGAGATCATCCGCGACCAGTCGACCTACATCTACGCGGCGCTCCATGAGATCAAGCTCCACCTGATCCTGGGGAGCATCCTCGCCTCCCTGGTCGTCCTCGCCTTCATGAAGAGCTGGCGCTCGACGCTCATCGCCGCGGTCGCCATCCCGGCTTCGGTCGTCGCCACCTTCGGCATGATGAAGGCGCTCAACTTCACGCTCAACAGCGTCACCATGCTCGCCCTCGTGCTCATGGTCGGGGTGGTCATCGACGACGCCATCGTCGTCCTCGAAAACACCTTCCGCTTCGTCGAGGAGAAGAAGATGCGCCCCTTCGACGCCGCGCGCGAGGCGACGGCGGACATCGGGCTCGCCGTCCTCGCGACGACGCTCTCGCTGGTCGTCATCTTCGTCCCGGTCTCCTTCATGTCGAGCATCTCGGGGCGCTTCCTCTACCAGTTCGGGATCACGGCGGCGGTGGCGGTCCTGGTCTCGCTCCTCGTCTCCTTCACCCTCACCCC
>JAXDLD010000646.1:0-5188 GCA_034666805.1 Acidobacteriota bacterium | reverse complement strand
GGGGAGGAAGTTGGGGAAGGAGATGCCGCCGCGCTCCTCCTCCAGGGTGAGCCGCCAGCCGCGATGGGCGGCCAAGGCGACCGCCCGCTCGCACCAGGCGCGCTGGGGACCGCGGGGGTCGACCGGGGGGATGGCCAGGCCGCGGTGGAAGTCGATCTCCGTCCCGGTCGCTTCGGCGACCTCGAGGCCCAAGCCCGCCAGGCGCGCCGCGATCTCCAGCCCCTCCGCGGCGGTCAGGAAGCGGGCCTCCCCTTCGAGGACGGCGCGGTCGGGGACGACGTTCAACTGGCGGTCGGTGCCGAGGAGACCATGGGCGGCGGCCAGGTTCTCGACGAAGCTCGCGTCCCCCGCCACCAGCCGGCCGCAGTTGACGGTCGGGCCCCCGGTCAATCCGTTCTTCGCCCGCGAGAGGGCCTGGGCGGCGACGGCCAGCCGGGCGGCGGCCTCCAGGGCCGAGCGCCCCTGCCAGTAGTGGAGCCCGGAGTGGGCGGCGCGGCCGGAGATCGCGGCCCGCCAGTCGAACATCCCCCGCCGGCCGGCGACCAGGGTCTCGCCTCCATCCGGACCGGGCTCGCCGGGCTCCCCCGGTTCGAGTACCCAGACCGCTCGCGCCGTCCCCCCCCAGTGCGCGGTGGCGCGGCGCGACAGCTCCCCGCCCACCTCCTCGTCGGGGACGGCGACGAGCAGGAGATCGGCGGCGGGTTCGACCCCGCGGTGGGCGAGGAGGTCGAGAGCGCCGACGAAGGCGGCGAAGCCCCCCTTCATGTCGATGGCGCCGGTGGCGAACAGGCGGCCGCCCTCCCGCCGCGGCGGTGAGGCCGGGAGGACGGTGTCGAAGTGCCCGAGGAGAAGGAGATAGCCGCGATCCCCCTGGCCACCCCGGCCACCCCGTCCGCCCCGGCCGGCATCGGGCCGGCCCGCGACGAGGACCGGGAGGCCGTCCTCCTCCCGCACCTCGGGGGCGAAGCCGCGCTCCGCGAGCGCCCCGGCGAGGAGTCCGGCGGCCGCGGTGAGCCCGGCCCGGTCACCGCTCGGGGAGGAGACGGCGGCGAGCTCTTCCAGGAAGGCCAGGGTGCGGAGGAAGAGCGGCTCGGGGAGGACGGGCTCGTTGTCGCTCACCCCTTCTCCTTCGCTTTCCGCCGGACCGTCTCGACGATCGCCGGCCAGGCCGGGTCGCCGCGGAGCGATTCCAAGTCGGGGTCGCCCGTGAGCTCGCCGGCGTCGCTCCATCCCAGATCGGCCGCCTTCTGGAGCTCCTCGATCGCCTTCTTCCGCAGGCCGGCCCGGGCGTGAACGGAGCCCAGGGTGTACCAGATGGCAGGATCGTCGGGGCGGATCTCGGCCGCGATCTCGACTAAAAAGGCGGCCAGGGCATAGTGCTTGTGCTCAATCGCCTGCTGCGGCAGGTAGAAGCCGGTCTGCACGTAGAGGGCGTTCAAGACCCGGCGGGCGGCGAGAGCGTCCTCGGTGTCCTCCTTGGCCGGAGCCGCCCGGACTTTGAGCTCGGCCAGGCGCAGGTCGCCCGCCACCTTGCCGAGGCTCCAGGGCCCGTTGTCGGCGGTGAGGCCGGCGAGGGTCCGTCCCGCGTCCGCGAGGAAACGCTGGTCCCGCTTGCGCGCCGCTTCCTGCTCCCGGACCGCGGCCTTCCACCGCGGCGAGCCGGCGATCTCGTCCGCCTTCTTCCGCGCTTCGGCCGGATCGCGGAGGCCGGCATAGTCGTCGGCCATGGCGGAGTAGAGCCGGAGGGCCGGAATAGGTTGGCCCGCCGCCTCGAAGCCGCGGGCGCGGGCGAGGTCCTCCTGCCAGAGGGCGTCGACCTCGGCCGAATCCTTGGCTCGGGTCCCCGCCTTCATCGCCCGCAGGTCGAACCAGGCGAGAGCCCCGGCCGCGAGCTCCTCCGGCATCCACTGGTGGGTGCCGGAGAAGCCGGCGATCCGATGGGGGAGGTGGAGGTCGGTCAGCCGGCTTTCGAGCGTCTGCATCTCGTCATAGTTGAAGTCGCGGTCGCCGATCGTGCCGAAGAAGAGGAAGGGGGTGGCCGCGGTCGGCTGCCGCTCGTAGGGAAAGCCGGCACCGGCGCCGACGACGCCGGTCAGGCTGCCGGGGACCGAGAGCCCCATGAAGCAGGCGGCGCGTACGGTGCCGGAGAAGCCCGCCACGTAGATCCGCTTGTCGTCGACCGTGAAACGCCGGTGGGTGTCGTTCCACATCGCCTGCATGGCTTTTAGGGTGGGCGCGACCGGGCCGTCGCTCGCCGACTGGTAGGAGCTGGCGACGAGGTAGCCGTAGCGCTCGGCCCCCGCGACGAAAAGTTTCGCCGGGAGCTCCGCCCGGCCCCGGGCGTCGAGGATATAGAGGATGGGGGAGCGCCGCCCCGGGACGTAGCTCGTGGGGATGTAGAGGGCGTAGCTCTCGCCCGGCTCCGCGTCGACCTTCGGGATCAACTGGCCCTTTGGCAGCGACGCGGGGGCCGGCGGGAGCGTCTGGGCGTTCGCCACGACCGCCGTGGCGGCCCAAGCCAGGAGAAGGGCGGCGGCGAGCTGGGCTTTCGAGCGCATGGCGGGCGCAATGCTACAGCGTAGGCAGGCGGATTGCATTCGCTCGAAGAGCAAACGAGGAGAGGAAGCCGACATGAGCGTCCGCGTCCGCCTGCAGCTCGAACCTACGCCCGAAGCCACCTACGCGCCCCAGACCTCGCGGCCGAAGTCCGCATCGGAGGGGACGGTCGACCTGAACGAGACCCTGCCCTGGCTCCCCCTGCGCCGGGTGCGCCCCCAGCGGATGACCGAGCCCCAGGTGCGCTGCATCCGCTGCGAAGGCCGGATGGAGCCGGGCACGGCCCCGGTCCACCTCCAGAAGGAGGGCTTCCGGGTGGCCTGGGACGCCCTGCCCGCCTGGGTCTGCAGCCGCTGTGAGGCGCCGTACTTCGAGGAGCGCGAGGTCCGCCTCGTCCAGCGCACCCTGTCCCTCATGAAGCAGCTCTCGGCCCGCGCTACCGCGTAAGCTCCGCGCTCCTTGAGGCCGGCGGCGATCGGCTATGATCGCCACCCCATGGATGCGGAGAGCGTAGAGCCGAGGGCGGCGCCGATCCCCGCCGCTCCGTGCCTCGACGAGCGGGTCTGGCCGGAAGAGCTCGAGGTCCTTCCCCCCTTCTATGGCGTCGACGACGTGCCGCCGCCGCTCGAAACCCTGCTCTATGCCTGGCAACACACCCTGGTGGACGTGTCGCCGTACGTCCTGCCCCTGATGGTGGCGTCGGCGGTGGGATATGGCGCCGCGGAGGCCCGGGCGATGATCTCCGCCTGCCTGACGCTCATGGGGATCGCCACCTTCGTCAACGTGACCTGGGGCAACCGTCTGCCCTCGGTGCTCGGCCCCTCGGCCACCGATACGGGGGCCATGGCCTCGGCGGGCGCGATCTACGGCGCCCCGGCCATGTGGATGGCCGGCCTCGTCGCCGGCCTCTTCGAGACCGTGGTGGGGGCGAGCGGCGTCCTCACGCCGCTCCGCCGGTTCCTGCCCCCGTACGTCTGCGGCATCGTCGTGCTCACTCTCGGGATCTCGCTGGCGCGGGTGGCTGGCGGCTGGGTTTTCGCCGATCCCCGGCCGGCGATGCTCGGCCTCGCCGGGGCGAGCGTCCTCTCGATCGTCGCCTTGACGGTCCTCAGCCACCGCTTCGGGCTGGGGGTCCTGGCGCGCGGCGCGATCTTTTTCAGCCTGATCTTCTGGGGTGTGGGGTGCGCCGGCGCACTCGGCCTAGCGGACTTCTCGATCCTCGCCCGGGCGCCCTGGTTCGGCCTGCCGCGCCTCTTCGCCTTTGGTGGCCCCGGCCTGGGCTGGCGGTTCGCTGGCGGCGCGGTCGTCGGGGTGATCGTCGGCGTCGTCGGCTCGATCGCCGAGTCGATCGGCGACTACGCGGGGACCTGCGCCGTCTCCGGCATCCCCTACACGGTCCGCCACATCCACCGCGGGATCACGGTCGAGGGGATCGCCTCCGCCGTGGGTCCGCTGTTCGGAGCGCTGCCGCTCACCACCTACGCTCAGAACACCGGCGTGATCGCCACCACCCGGGTCGCCAGCCGCCGGGTCGTCCAGGTCGCGGCGCTGCTGCTCCTGCTTTACGGGCTGTCGCCGAAGCTCGGGGCGCTCCTGGTGCTGATCCCGCGGCCGATCGTCGGCGCGGTCTTCCTGGTGATCTGCGGCATGATCGCGACCGTGGGCTTGCGTCTCCTCGGCTGCGGCACGAAGGACGAGGCCTACCTCCTGACCACGGCCGTCTCGCTCATCGCCGCCCTCACCCTGCCCTTGGCCGCCGCCGCCCAAAAGGGCTGGTTCGCGGCCCTGCCGCCCTCGGCCAAGCTGTTCTTCGGCAACGGCGTGGTCATCGCCATCACCCTCGGCATCCTGCTCAACGGCGTGCTCCGGGCGGTGCTGCCGGTGCGGGCGGAACGATAGCGGCCGCTGGCGGGCTGATCAACGGCGTCAGACTCCCTCGGAAGCGGAATTGGGCGCCGCGAATGGCTCCCCGGGGGTCCCTAACGGCCGATCGGGGCTCTCTAACCTGACCTCGAAGGTCTCCGAGCGAGGTTCGAACCCCCCTAAACCCGGCACGGAGGCCGTAAAACCTCCACGAAACCTCTCCAAAGTTCCTCCGAGCCTCTCTAAAGTAGTTTCGAGCCCTGCAAAAACTGTTTAGGGGACCCGTACTTCAGTTTAACGAGGGACATTTGGAGTTTTGAGGCCGCGCGTTTCAGTTTATCCATGGGTAAGCGGAGTTTTGGGGCTCCGTATTTCAGTTTAGGGAGGCGCAAGCTGAGTTTAGGCGCTCCGTAATTCAGTTTAGGCAGGCGCAACTCGAGTTTCGGGCGGTTTTACTCGAGTTTAGGGGGCTTCGGCCCGGCTTTTCAGTTTCCACTCCCATACCCGACCTCTTGCCTCTCGGTTTGGCCGGGTTGGCGATGCCGCCTCCTGACCGTCATCCTGAGGAACGAAGGATCTGGGAGGGGGGCGGCGCGCCGGGGCGGCTACTCGAGGATCTGCTTTTCGATTGCTGCGAGGTTCGCAACGGCCCCCGCGTTTTCGACGGAGAGACACCCTTCGACCGCTTCGTAGGGTCTGGAGCAGCTCCTCGTCTCACCGGCGGGCGGCCCGAACCTGCGCTCCAAATCGAGCAACGTGGGCGGGCGGG
>JAXDLD010000645.1:0-5728 GCA_034666805.1 Acidobacteriota bacterium | reverse complement strand
TGTGTACTGGTTCAGCGTGAACCTGACCCCAGGGTTGGTTCGTTACGGAGGCCCAGCTTCAGGTAGGCCTGTTATTGGGAGCTAGCCGGCTGCTGGGCCCGGCGTGTCCCTGCGAGAGCTGCCAAAGAAGTATCCAGGTAAGAGGGGGAGCACCTTGGCGCGGTCTCCGGGGTGTGCATGATGGTGGAGCAGCCGTCATGTTCCAAGAGAACCAGTACACTCCCATCAATTCGTCTGGAGTACAGAGCACCGGAGGCTCGTAGCCAGCCTTGCGGCAACTCCGCTCCACCCGCGGGCGGTACTCCGCGTTCGCAATGTGCTTGGAATTCCACGTCAGGAGGTACTCAAGATCGAGGATTCGAGATAGACGGTCGGCTTCATTCTGCACGTCGGTTCACAAAAACAGGCGCTTAGAGAAGTGAGCCCCCTCTCTCTTTTCTATCCTACATGACTCGGCGCAATAGGCAGAGACGTGTCCTGGTAAGAAAGGCCGGCCCGCTCACGGATGCCTCGCCTCCCCCGCCAGGAGCCCGCGCTTCCGCTCCAGCCCCCACCGATACCCCCCGAGATCCCCATTCGCGCGGATCACCCGGTGGCAGGGGATGACGACCGCCACCCGGTTGGCGGCGCAGGCGCGGGCCACGGCGCGCACCGCGGCGGGCTGGCCGATCGCTTCGGCCACCGCGGAGTAGGAACGCACCTCGCCGTAGGGGATCGATTGCAGGTAGCTCCAGACCTTCTGCTCGAAGGCCGTGGCCCGGACGGCGACCGGCAGGTCGAGGTGCGGTTGCTCTCCCGCGAGATGCTTCCGGAGCGCCTCGACGTAGCGGTCGAGCGGGGCTGGGAAGGCTGGCTCCGGCCGCTCCGACGTTTCCGAAGCCTCGATCATCGCCTCGGGGTACTCCGAGCGGAGCCGCGCCAGGAGCTCCTCGTGGCTGTCGCCGAACTGGACGAAGCAGAGGCCGCGGTCGGTGGCGGCCACCATCAGCCGGCCCACGGGGCTCTCGAAGGAGACCGAAGAGATCGCCAAACCCCGGCCCCCCGCCCGGTACTCGGCGGGTGTCATCCCCAGCCTCTCGCCGGTCTGCTCGTAGACCCGGCTGCTCGACCCGAAACCCGACTCGTAGATCGCGTCCGTCACCGACTCCCCCTTGCGCAGATTCTGCTTCAGGGCCTCGAACCGGCTGGCCTGCAGATACTGCCGCGGCGTCATCCCCACCACGGCGCGGAAGACCCGCTGCAAGCGGAAGGGGGTCATCCCCGCGCGGCGGCAGAGGACCTCCAGGGTCGGCGGCTCGCCCAGGAGGGCGCTGCTGCGGATGAAGTCGCAGAGCTCGGCCATCTGGGCGCCGAGAGCGCTATCCGTCTCTCTGGGGCGGCAGCGCAGGCAGGCCCGCAGGCCGTCCCGTTCCGCCGCCTCGGGCGCCTCGTAAAAGCGGACGTTCTCGCGCCGCGGCCGGCGGGCCGGGCAGGAGGGCCGGCAGTAGACCCCGGTGGTCACGACGCCGAAGTAGAAGCGGCCGTTCTGACTCGCGTCCCTCTCAAGGACCGCTTCCCAGCATTTACGTTCGTCGAGCATCGCTAGACCTCCCATCAGGATACCGTGGCCGAGGCGAGGGCCGCGGGCCGTGCCGCGGGGCGATAGGCGGACTCCGGGATCTCCGCCAGCCGGGACGGATGGAGGAGGGGGCCGAGGCCGAAAAACTGGCAGAAGCTCATGATGAGGGGGCGCCACCTCTCCGGGTCGATGCGGTCGGTGTGCCCGGCGAGGAGCAGGCTCTCCTCAATGTGAACCTTCTCGATCCGCACTTCAATCCCTATGAGGTTGCCCCGGCGGTCGGGATCGCCGGCCGCGAGCGGATGGCTCCCGGCGAGGACGGCTTCGAGTTGCACCGGGCACTCGGCAACCCGCGGCGGTCGCACGGTGTGCGAGGCCACGGGCGTGAGATCGGCGATGCCGAACTTGTCCGCTTCGAAGCGGTAGCCCATGGCCACCTTGTGCGGCGGAACGGGGTTCGAGCCCGTCGTCCGCGCCAGCCGGTCGACCGCCGCCACCTGCTCGGCGGACGGCAGGTTGAGCACGCACTCGCCCGTCCTCAGGAGGTTGGCCGGGGTCTTCGAGCGGGCGCCGAAGCCGAGCATGCAGCTCCGGCCCAGCCACCAGGCCGAGGACATGGGCGCGAGATTGGGCGAGCCGTCCTCGTTCTCCGTGCTGACGAGGACGACGGGGGTTCCGAAGTAAAGGATCGCGGGGTCGACGACTCGGTGCATGATCTCCCTCTTTTCTCTCGGGCGCCACTCGAATGAGGCGGCGACAAGAAGGAGGATAGGCCCTGCGCCGGACCCGCCGCTATCCGCTTTCGTGAGTCAAACTCAGCGCGTCACGTTGACCGAAAACACCCCGGTCCGCACCGGTCCGCCGCTCCTCACCTGCACCCAGAGGTGGTAGCGGCCGGGCCGGGGGAAGGCCCAGGGGAAGGAGAGGATGCCGTCGTTGGGGCTGGCGGAGCCCATCTTCATCTTCTTCCCTTGCTGGTCTTCAAAGAACTGGAGCGCCGCCATCGAGACCGTCCCCTCCGGGTGGAGGTGGACGAAAACTTGACCGTCCTCCCGGACCACCGCGGCGTGGGCGAGCATCCCCATGTAGGGCTCGATGGCTGCCGGCTTGCCGTCCGCGCCGCGGAGGGCGAAGCGCAGGCAGGCATCCTCTCCAGCGACCCGCGGCCCGGCTGCCAGCCAGGTCAGGGTGAGGCCGTCGCCCAGAGCGAAGGTGCCGCCGGGGCCGGCCGGGATTCCGGGGTCCGTACGGAAGGAGTCGTCCGGGTCCGGGGGCGACCCGGTGACCGGGGTACCCGGGGCCGATCCCGGCGAGGGGAGATCGACGTTCGCCGTCAGGGTCTCGGAGAAGCCGTCCTCGTGGGTGACGTCGGCGTAGAGCCGGTAGGGGCCGGCTGGGAGGGGCGGCAGGGTGGCGGCAAAGGCGGTGTTGGCACTCCCCTGGGCGATCGGATGGAGGTGGCCGAAGGCGTCCTGCCCCGGCTGGCGGACGAGGAAGAGGTGCATGAGCTTGCCGTGGTCGAGGATCAGGGGCGTCCACCCGCGGCCACCCGCGGCCGGATCGTCGACCTTCAAGGCGAGCGTCCGGCCGGCCCCTGCCGCCGTGACGACGTTCGCCGTGACGTGGAACGGGCGGTAGATCGTCCGCGCGAAGCTGGCGTCGACGCTCCGCCACCAGACCCGGCCGCCCCAGAGGCCGAGGGCGAGGAGCAGGGCCGTCCCCGCCACCACCCGGCGGGCCCGCCGGCGGCGGCGCGGATCGGGCTCCTCCCCGGGCGGCAGCTCGCTCTCGCGGACGGCGGCGCCGATCGCGGTCAGGGCGCCGGCCAGGAGGAAGGCGCCGAGGGCGGCGAGGACGATCGCCATCCCCCGCTGCATGGGGAGCCGCCGGGTGGCGACGGCGACGACCGGGACGAGGACGGTGCCCTTGCCGGCGGCGCCGCTCACCGTCACCCGGACGCTGTAGGAGGTCGGCCGCATGAGCCAGAGCTGGGCGCTCCACAGGCTCCGGTCGCCGCGCACCGGCAGGGCCTGCTCCGCCGGGGGGACCCCCTCGGGGCCGGCGTTCCAGACCACCGGCTGCACCGCGATCCCGGAGATCCCCGAGATCCCCCCGCCGGAGGCCGCGGTGGCCCGCACGGTGATCTCCGCCCGCCCGGGCACGACCTCCGGCGGGCGGACGACGATCCGCACCGGGTAGGGGCCGGCCGGGCTCTCGAAGAAGACGTCCGGGCTGCCCACGTGCCCCATGAGGACGAGGGCCGCGGCGAGGAGGATCAGCAGAGGGGCGGCGCGCCGCTTCACCGCTGGACCCGGCCCATCCAGCTCCCCCAGAGGAGCCCCAGCCGGGCCGAGACGGCAGCCAGGACGAGGGCCACGGCGAGCTTCAGCGGGGTCACCGGGTCGATGTCGGTGTCCCAGAAGTCGTGGCGCCAGGGGCCGATGCGGTTGTAGTAGGTCCACTGGTCGGCGGCGAAAAACCAGTTGCGGGCGTGCGGGGTGAGCATGAAGCCGGCGAAGAGCCACTGCGCGGCGAAGAAGACGGCGAGGAACGCCACCCCGGCGGCGAGGGCGAGCCGGCCGTCCCGGTCCTCCCCCCCCTCCAGGTTGCGCCCAAACCGCTGGACCAGGAGGTCGATGGCGAGCGCCGGCAGGAAGAGGAGAAGGGGGAACTCGGTCGGCCACATGTGAGTGACCGGGTTGTAGATCGGCGCCAGGAGCGGCCGGGCCGGGAAGAGCGGCAGGATCCAGAGCATGGCGAGCCGGAGGACGGTGTAGGAGAGCGCCGTCCAGGTCGCCCCCCAGCGCAGGCGCGCGCCGCGGGCGGCGGCCAGGAGGATGAGCGGATAGACCCCGCAGGAGACCTTGTAGAAGAGCCCCGAGTGCTGGCGGTTGGGCTCGCTGTACTCCAGGACCACGGTGGCGACCAGGACGAGCAGGATCCCCGCGGCGTAGGTGAAGGCGAGGGTCAGCCGCGGCTTGGCGGCGGCCGGCAGTCGGGTCGAGGCGCGGTTGGCCCAGGCGACGGCGAGCAGCATGGTGCCGAGCTGGATGGCGATCATGCCGGCGGCCAAGACCATGTGCGGCGGCGAGATGATCTTGACGTCCAGGCCGTAGGCGTTGTGCCACCAGTCGTCGAAGGGGGCCGAGGTGACCATGGCGAGGGCGCCCCAGATCACCACCCAGGCGCCGAGCGGGGCGCGGAAGCCCCAGAAGCGGACCGCCAAGGCGCGCGCTCCGGGCTCGGCGAAGAAGGTGGTCGCGATCGCCAGCCCGCCGCAGGAGAGCCCGGCCAGGACCCCGCCCAGGTAGATTGCCATGTGGGCCGGGGTCCAGAAGGTGTCGCGGCCGATCGTCGCGTGCCAGGAGATGTCCCACAGGAGGCCGACGGCGATGCTCGTCGAGCCGAAGAGGGCGGTATAGAGATACCAGGGGAGGGCGGCGGCGCTCCGGGCGCGGAGGCGGGCGGTGGCGGCTGCAGGAGCGACAGGAGCGACAGGAGCGACAGGAGGATGATGGGTGACGGATTCCATTCACGATCTCCTACGGGCTTTAGGGTAGGAAGTTACCACGCCCCTACCGTCCATTTGTCCCCATCCGTCCTCTCGCGGGCACGGGATTGTAGACGAGCGGGAGCCTTTCCGGCGGAGATTCGTACGAAATGGGGTCGACTTCGGGCTTCCGCTTCGCTAGAGTGGTGCACCTATGAATGAGAACGATACCCCAGACAACAACGACTTCGGCACGATTCTCGCCGAGTTCGAGCAGGACCGGCCGGCCGTGGCCGAGGGCGCCCAGGCCCCCAAGGTGGGGGACAAGGTGAGCGGCAAGGTCCTCTCGATCGGCCCCGAGGCGGCTTTCGTGGACCTGGGCGGCAAGGCCGAGGGCATGATCGACCTCGCCCAGGTCAAGGACGCCGAGGGCCAGGTCACGGTCAACGTCGGCGACAAGCTGGAGGCCACGGTCACCGGCGTCGACACCGAGACCGGCAGCCTGGTCTTGAAAAAGCGGGTGGGCCGCGGGGCCGAGGCGCGGTCCGAGATCGAGCAGGCGCACGCCAACGGCATCCCCGTCGAGGGGCTGGTGAGCGCGGTGGTCAAGGGCGGGGTCGAGGTGCAGGTCTCCGGCCTGCGCGGCTTCTGCCCGGTCTCCCAGCTCGACCTGCGCTACG
>JAXDLD010000644.1:0-4715 GCA_034666805.1 Acidobacteriota bacterium | reverse complement strand
AGCGGCTTGCCGTCGAGCGCGAAGGAGACCTTGTGGATCGCCCCCCCGCTCACCTGGGCCTCGACCCGGACCTGGCCGGTCGCCACCTCGCCGGGCGGCGGCACGAGGCGGAGGGTGGCCGTCTCCGTCGCCGCTTCCTGGGCCAGGGTCTGCCGCGCCGAGTCGAGGGCGGCGGCCACTTCAGGATTCTGGGCCGAGCCGGCGAGCTTCGGTACCGAGACCGGCAGCGCCTGGCGGAAGCTCTGCTTGCCGGTCAGGTCCTCGAGGCGGACGATCAGGGTGTAGTCGCCGGGCCGCAGGGTGCGCTCGAAGACCAGGGGCAAGGTCTCGCCCGTGGTCTTACCCCCGGTCTCGGCCGGCAGGTCGAAGCGGTAGCGGAAAGACTCGTGGAGGGCCTCGTCCTTGAGGACCTCCCCGGTCAGCAGGAGGCTGTAGAGGAGATGGTCCTCCAGGCGGACCGGCTGGAGCGACTTCCGGGGCACCTGGAGCACCCCCTGGACGAGAGTGCGGTCGCCCCGCCCCTCGGGAAAGGCGACCGTGAGCTGGGCCGGGAGGGCCGGCGCGCCCTTCGGCAGGTCGGTCGAGAGACCGAGGAAGGTCGCCAGCCACTCGGTGTCGCGGGCCGGCGGCGGGTACTCGAGGACGCTCAAGGTACCGAGCTGGCCCTCCTGCCGTACGGCGCGAAAGGCGGTCAAGACGATCTGGTCGGAACCGAGGCAGTAGCGGGCGAGGGTGCGCTCCAAGGCAACGGCGTCGATCTCGTTGTTCCGCCCCTCCGGCGCCTGGCGGAAGAGGGCCTGGACGGAGTCGTAGCCCTCGACGGGAGCCCAGAGGTGGAAGGGACCGCCGCCGGACGGCTGGAGGAAGATGAGGAAGAAATCCGAGGGCAGGCGCTCGGTCCGTGCGTAGTACCAGATCTCGAGCGGCCAGAGGGTGAGCTGGCAGTCGGTCTTCCAGGACTGGTTCGCCGGGCCATGCAGGAGGAGCATCCGGGCGCGGTCCTCGGCGATGCCGCCGTATTCGTTCCTGGCCTCCTCCAGGCGCGTGTACCAGGCGTCCTTGAATTCGTTCCGCGGGGTCTCGGGGTAGGGGTCGCGCGACTCCCAGAACTTCTGGATGAAGCCGTCTCTCTGGTAGTCCTCCTTAAGAGCGAGGAAGGCCGCCCGCTCCTCCTTGCGCAGGATCAGGTCGACCTCGGCGAGCCACTGTCGGTACTTGGGAGCGAGATCCGCGATCCGCCTGTCCGCGCCGGAGGACGGCACCGTCCCCCAGATCACCCCGAGCAGCAGCAAGAACACCAGGGCCCGACTTTTGCGCATGGTCTTTCCCCTCTGAAGGAAGCAAGGGGTGCGCCAGAGGCCGCCTACTCGATCACCACTCCCGAGAGGTCTTCGGCCGGCTCGGGGTCGGCGATCTTCATCCCCTCGAGCGCCTCGACCAGCACCGTCGCCACGAAGAGGTTGCGGTACCACTTCTTGTCCGCCGGCACGACGTACCACGGCGCCCCGTCCTGGCTGGTGCGGGAGAGGAGGTCCTCGTAGGCCTTCTGGTAGTCCGGCCAGAGCTTGCGGTCCTCTAAGTCCCCGAGGCGGAACTTCCAGCGCTTCGCCGGGTCGTCGAGGCGGTCCTGGAGCCGCTCCTTCTGCTCCTCGGGGCTGATGTGGAGGAAGAACTTGAGGATCAGGGTGCCGGTCTCAGAGAGGAGACGCTCGAAGTCGTTGATCTGGTCGTAGCGCCGCTTCCAGACCTCCTTGGGCACGAAGGAGCGGACCCGCGCCGCCAGCACGTCCTCGTAGTGGCTGCGGTTGAAGATCGCGATCTCGCCGGCCCCCGGCACGTGCGGATGGACCCGCCAGAGGAAGTCGTGCTCGCGCTCTTCCTCGGTCGGCGCCTTGAAGGCCTTGACCCGCACCCCCAGGGGGTTCACCCCCTGGAAGACGTGGCGGATGGTGCCGTCCTTGCCGCTGGTGTCCAATCCCTGGAGAACGATGAGGACCTTCTTCTTGTGCTCGGCCCAGAGCTTCTCCTGGAGCACCTCCAGGCGGTCGCAAAGGGGCTTGACGAGCTTCTCGGCCTCTTTCTTGCCCCCCTTGGCGCCCGGGGTGGCCCCGGGGTCCACCTTGGACAGGTCGATCTTCTCCCCTGGCTTCACCCGGTGCTGCTTCATGGCTCGCCCTCCGCTCGGTTGCATTCCAGAGCAACCTACCATACCGCCCGTCCCTGGAATCCCGCCACCCACCGCGGCCGTTCTCTAGAAATGGAACGAAAGGAGGGTCCCTGATGAAGCGAGGAATGGTCCGCGACTGCCCGGCCTGCGGGAAGAAGAACCGGGTGCTCTACGCCCGGATGGGCGAGGCGGCGCGCTGCGGCGCCTGCGGAGCGGCGCTGCCGCCGCCCGCCGAGCCGCTCGCCGTCGACGACGGCGGCGAGCTCGATTCCGTGCTCCGCGAGGCGGCGCTGCCGGTGCTGGTCGACTTCTGGGCCCCGTGGTGCGGCCCCTGCCGCACGGTGGCGCCGGAGATCGGCAAGGTCGCCGCCCAGAACGCCGGCAGCCTCCTGGTGGTCAAGGTGAACACCGACGTCGACCCGGCGGTCGGGGCCGCCCACCGGATCAGCGGCATCCCCACCATGGCCCTCTTCCGCGGCGGGCGCGAGCTGGCGCGGACCAGCGGCGCGCGCCCGGCGGCCCAGATCGAGGGCTTCGTCCGCCAGGCGCTCGCCGCCGGTTGACCTGCCGCCGCTCTCTTCCGTTACTGACCGCGGTTGTCGAACGACGTCATCTTCCAGTCGCCGGCCGCCTTCTGGTGCGTGTAGCCGGCGACGTAACCCTTGTAGGCCGCGTCGTTCAGGGACTCGGGCGGGCAGACCACGTGCTCGGTGCCGTCCGGCAGGCAGCCCTTGTCGACGATCGTCACCAGGGTCGCCAGGAGCTCCGGATGCTCCTGCCACTTGGCGATCGCCTGGTCGCCGTTCAGGTGCTCGGCCGTCTTGTGGTCGGGGCCGGTGAAGCGGTAGTCGTCGTTCAGATACTTGCGAAGCGCCACGTAGTTGCCCCGGTCCCCCGCCCGCCGGGTGAAGAAGGTGATCTGCTTGGCCTCCTCCGAAAGCTCCTGGGAGCCCGGTGCCGCCGCGGCCGGCGGGCCGGGAGGGCCGGACGCCTGCTTGACCGGCCCCTGGGCGGTCTCGCTGCCGCCCCGGCCGCAGCCGGCGAGCGTTCCGGTGAACAACAGGGCGGCGCAGCAGAGCCCGAGGGCCACCGGCAGGCCGCTCGCGGTGCGATCAAAGCCCCTTAGAGGGCGGGGCGTCAGGTCCAGCATACGGGTCACCTCCTCGGCCGCCAACGGCCGTTCTCTCTTCCTCATCTCGCTCTCCTCCATGATACAGAGGTCTCCTCGTCGCGCGGAGTATAGGTTCTTGGGTACAATCTCGCCAGATTCCGGTTTCCTTTGGAGAGAGGTCCCGATGCTCCCGCACGCCCTCGCCTCGTCCGTCCGTCCCGGCCCCCTCCGCCGCGCGGCCCTGACGCTCGCCCTCTGTCTCCTCCTCCCGGCGCTCGCCCGCCCGGCCTTGAAGCCCATCCCCTACAAGCCGGGGAAGGGGCCGCACGAGGTCGTCAAGACCCACTATGACTGGTCCGACCCGGCGCGGCAGCGGGCGGTGCCGGTCACGGTCTACTCGCCCAAGGGGGGCGACGGCCCGTTCCCGGTGATCGTCTTCTCGCACGGCCTCGGCGGCTCGCGGGACGGCTACGAGTACCTCGGCCGCTACTGGGCGAGCTACGGCTACGTCGTCGTCCACGTCCAGCACCTGGGGAGCGACGGCGCGGTCTTGCAGGGCAAGGAGAAGGAGAAGATCGGGGAGGCCCTGAAGCGGGCCGTGGCCAACCCCCAGGTGGCCCTGGACCGGCCGGCGGATGTCCGCTTCGTCCTCGACCAGCTCGCGGTGCTCAACCGGGACGAGCCGGGGATGAAGGGCCGGCTCGACCTCGACCGCGCCGGCATGGCCGGCCACTCCTTCGGCGCCTGGACGACCCTGGCCGTCGCCGGCCAGGTGGCGGTCGCCCCGAGCGGCAAGGAGCTCTCGCTCGCCGATCCCCGGATCAAGGCGGCGATCTCGATGAGCGCCCCGGTGCCCCGGCGCAAGGCGCAGCACGCGATCGTCTTCCGGAACGTCAAGATCCCCTGCTTCCACATGACCGGGACGAAGGACGACAGCCCCCTGGGGGAGACCTTCGCCGCCGAGCGCCGGATCCCCTTCGACCGCATCGAGGGGGCCGACCAGTACCTGGTCACCTTCAAGGGCGGCGACCACATGGTCTTCGCCGGGCGCCGCCAGGAGGCGCGAGGGGGAGAGAAGGACGCCCAGTTCCAGGACCTGATCAAGATGGGCTCGATCGCCTTCTGGGACGCCTACTTGAAAGGCGAGGTCGAGGCCAAGGCATGGCTCTCGCGCGGCGGCTTCGCGGGGGTGCTCGGGGAGGAGGGGGCGTTCGAGAAGAAGGTGAAGGGGTGATCGACCCCATTCGGGACCGCCCGGACCCTTTTCGGAGACTCCCGGAGGGATTTCGGAGATTCCCGGACGAATTTCTGAAGCAGCCGGACGGGTTTCTCGCCAGATCCTCGGGCGTGCGGCCCGCTCGAACCAGCTCCACCATACGACCACGGAACTCCAGCGGATACGGCAGACGACCTCTCGGCATCATGGACTCCTTCTCC
>JAXDLD010000643.1:0-6885 GCA_034666805.1 Acidobacteriota bacterium | reverse complement strand
GTTGGATTCCGAGGACGGGCGATACCCATTCTGGGCACAGGCTGGCTGCGCGAAGCGCCCGAAGGAGCCCGCCCGCAGGATCCAACGGAGCCGGTACCGGAATGCCTCAAGCAGAGCTTGAGGTCCGCCCCGGTAAATCTTGACACCTGAACGTAAACGGTGTACCTTAATCTATAGTGATTTCACTATAGATGGCGTCTTCCTCCCGCATCAGGAGGCTTCATGAGCGCGCGGTTTTTGGTGTCGGCGATTTCGTTGGCGACGTTGGCGGCACTGGCGGCATTGACGCTGGGGGCGGGGGCATCCCCGGTCCAGGCGGCCGATCATCCGCCCAAGGGCCTCCATCTGGCGGGGGATCACTGGACGGCCTGGAACCCGCCGGCGCCAGCGGCTGGCGTCCAGGTCTACACGATCGTCAAGGGCGACACGCTGTGGGACCTCGCCAAGAAGTACCAGGGCAACCCCTATCTCTGGCCCCAGCTCTGGGAGAAGAACCAGTACGTCCTCGACGCCCACTGGATCTACCCCGGCGACCCGCTCGTCCTCGGCATCCAGGTGACCCCGGCCGAGAACCTCGCCCAGGCCGGTACCGGGGAGTCGACGATCAAGGAGATCCCGTCGGGCGAGGGCGGGCCGGCGAAGCCGGGTGAGGGCAAGCCGGCCGACGCGAAGCCGGCGGTGGAGATCAAGGGGGTCCTCTCGGCCGGGGCCGCGGCCGGCTCGCCGATCCCCCTCGGGGGCGAGAGCGACATCGACTGCAGCGGCTACATCGGCGACCTCCAGGAGTCGTTCCCCTATTCGATCATCGGCTCGGAGTACGACGTCCTCTCGCCCCAGCTCGACACCCACACCGGCAAGGTCAACCAGGGGATCTACGGCGAGGTGGGGACGGTCAAGTACGGCCTCTCGACCGGGGACATCGTCTACGTCAACGGCGGCCGTGCGCGCGGGATGACGCCGGGCGAGCTCTTCACCATCATCGGCCCCGACCGGGAGGTGCGGCACCCGCTCTCCGCCGAGGTCTTCGGGCGCTTCTACCGCTATCTCGGCCGGGCGCGGGTGCTCTCGGTCCAGGAGGACACGGCGATCGCCGAGATCGCCCAGACCTGCGACCCGATCCTCGTCGGCGCCCGTCTCCAGGCCTACCAGCCGGAGCCGGTGCCGCTGGCCCGGCCGACCGCCATGCGGCCGATCAACTTCCCCGTGGCGGGGGAGAAGCTCGCCGCCGCCCCGGCGATCGTGCTGTCGAAGGACGACGTCGTCTCCCTCGGCGAGGACAACATCGTCTGGATCGACCGCGGCGCCAACGCCGACGTCACCCCGGGCGACATCTACACCATCTACCGCCAGAACCTGAAGGGCCTGCCGCCGGTCGTCCTGGGCGAGCTGGCCGTGCTCTCGGTCCATTCCAAGTCGTCGGTCGCCAAGATCCTGCGGTCGCGCTACGCGATCTTCGTCGGCGACCGCCTGGACCTCAAGTAGGCGCCGCCAGGAAGAGAGTCCCCGGTCTCTCGCGACCGGGGCCTGTGGTATTCTTTCAGGGTCCCACCCGCTACAAGGAGCAGACATTTGGCCGAGCAAAATCTCAACGGACGTTTGCACCAGATCGTCGACGAGCTGGTCCGCCGGGGTGTCACCCTGGAGCAGGCGAGGCGGGAGTTCGAGCGCCAGTTCATCGTCGCTTCGCTGCAGTCGAACCAGGGCAACTTCTGCCGCTCGGCGCGGTCGCTCGGAGTGCACCGGAACACGCTCCGCAACAAGGTCTGCGACCTCGGGATCCCTCCCGAGGACTACAACCTGCCCGGGCGCCGGCCCGCCCGCCGCAGGAACCAGGTGACCTGAGGCGAGGCGGTCCGGCCTCCCGGACGGCTCGGGCCTTCCCTACCGCGACACCTACCGCGACGGCCTCCCACAAGCCTCCCTCCGCCCCCGCTGGCACGTAACTCGCAACGATAGAACGATCACTGTCCGTGTGCCGCCCGAGCAGGATTTGGGGTGGTCGACCGCTGTTTGAAACGCGTGCCTATTTGGCGGGTGCGCACGACACAAGGAGGAGCATGCCGATGGGAATCCAACCCTCGCGGGGGGCTTTCACCGTGCTCGCCACCTTCCTGGTGCTGGCGATCTCGTTCGACTCCTCGCCCACTCTCCCCTCCCTCCCCAAGGTGACCCGGCCGGCTCCCGATCCGCGGGCGATCGCCCTCGTGGACGAGCTTACCGGCCGTGCCGCCGCGGGAGGCATCCGCCGGGAGGCGAGAGGCTCCGACCTCCGGGTGATGCGGCGCGAGGACCTCGACTCCGCACTGGCCTTGAAACCGCAGGGCTTCGAGCTCTGGAGCGGCGCGCGGGAACGCGGCGCCGAGTCTGAGGTGGTGAGGAAGTTCCCCTTCGGCCGCGCCATCGCGCGGGCGGCGGAGCGGCACCGGGTCGACCCCCTCCTGCTCGCCGCCATCGTCGAGACCGAGTCGGCCTTCGCCCCGGACGCCGTCTCGCCCGAGGGGGCGATCGGCCTCATGCAGCTCATCCCGGAGACCGGGGAGCTCTATGGCAAGACCGATCTCTTCGACCCTTACGTCAACCTGGAGGTGGGAAGCCAGTTCATCGGGGCCCTCCTCGACCGCTATCATGGCGACCTGGCGCTCGCCCTCGCGGCCTACAACTGCGGCCCCGCCACGGTTACCCGCTACGGCGCGGTGCCCCCCTTCCCCGAGACCCGCGACTTCGTCAAGAGCGTCCTCGCCCTCTACGTCGAGCACCGCCAGAGCGTCTGGAAGCGGTCGAAGGAGAGCACAGACCTTCTGAGCTCGAGGTTCGTACCCGCGGGGCGCTAGCTGTTCCGGGTATTGGTCTTGTCTTCGAGGCGCTCGGTCCGCTGCTGGGGGGTCTCGTCTTCCTCCCCCTTCATTCCGTGCTTGAAGTTGCGGATCCCTTCGCCCAGACCCTTGCCGATACCGGCCAGCCGGCTGGACCCGAAGAGGACGATGATGATGAGGAAGATGATGAGGAGCTCTGGTACACCGAGGCTAGGCATGACGATTCTCCAGCAGGACGGCAAGGACCGCCCCATTCTTTTGGCGACAGTCTAGCAGATCAGTGCCCGGCGGGCAGGAGAGCGGGACTCCAGAGCTGGGTGAGACGGGGGGCGAGCGCCGCCGCCTCGGGGAGGCGTTCCAAGTGACGGAGGCAGCGGTCGAGGGTGGGCGGGATGAGCGGCAGGTGCCGGGTGGAGCCGCGGCGGGCGAAGGCGGCATAGGTGCCCACGGCCTTCAAGGTCCGCTGAGCGGCGGCGCGGTGATAGCGCAGGCGCTCTGCCGGAGTAGGCGCCGCCTGGGCGAGGAGCGCCGCCTCGACCTCGGGGGTGGGGAAGAGAGTGTCGTTCAAGAGCGAGGCCAGGTCGTAGGCCGGGGGACCCAGCCGCAGGTCCTGGTGGTCGAGGACCGCCACACTCGGCCGCCCCTCGCCGGATTCGGGCGGCAGCGGCATCAGGTTCCTGGCCATGAAGTCGCGGTGGCAGGGGACCGCCGGATCCTCGGCGAGCCGGGCGCAGAGCTCGGAGAGGAGGGCGGCCAGGGCGGCCGGCTCTCCGCCGTCGCCCAGGAGTCCCCGTGGTTCGAGGAAGAGGTCCCAGGTCTGGCGCAGCTCCTTTTCCAGGAGCTCGCGGCCGAGGGGGGGCGAGAGGCCGGCCACGCGCGAGGCCGGCAGCTCGGCGATCCGCCGCGCCTGGGCCAGGGCATCGGCGAAGTAGAGCGTAAGCTCGCCCCAGGGCCGGCCGGTGGCGACCGCCCAGTCGGCGAAGGTCAGGGGGCCCATGTCCTCGAGCAGCATGAAGCCGCGCTCGCAGTCGGCGGCGAGCACCCGGGGCACCCGCACCCCCGCCTCGGCGAGGAGCGCGGTCGTCGTCTGGAAGCGCGGGCAGGTGGCGCGGATGTCGGGCGGATAGGTGGCGAGGATCGCCGTCCCCCGCCCGCTGATCGCGAGGCGCGCGTAGCGGCGGGAGGAGACGTCGCCCGAGAGCGGCGTCACGGCCGTGACCGGATGCCCGCTCCCGGCGAGCCAGAGCCGGATCTCGTCGATCGAGTCCTCTGGATGCGGGGCCTGCGTTGCACTCGGCTCCATGCCGCGATCGACCTCCTCTGCGAGGACCGAAGGCTACCACGCCGGGAGCCCCGCGGAGCGGCCCGGGAATGGGGGTTTCCCTTCGTTTGTTGGAGGCGGAGCAAGGTTTGACACCCCGCCGCGGGCAGGACCATAATCCGCCCGTCGGCACGCATACAGGGCGAGAGGGAGAGGGAGGGAAATTGCCGGGAGGAATCGAGCTGGACGACAAGCTCCATCAGATGCTCAAGGATCTGCGCCGCGCGCTCTCCGACGCCATCTCGGAATCGTCGGAGGTGAGCCGCACCTTGCGCAAGATCCGCGAGGAGGGCTACGCGCTCTACCTGCTCGTCGACTGCAAGCGGGAGAGCGGCGACGCGGAGCCGCTCGCCCTCTCGCCCGCCTCCCGCGCCTCGCGGACCTCGCGGACGGCCTTGGCGGCGGCGGCCACGACGCCGGCGGCATCGTCCTCTTCGGCCGACCCCTGCTTTCAGATCAACGGCCGCGACCTCTCGTTCCTGAAGTCGATCGGGATCGACCCGACCCGGCGCCTGCGCCGGCGCCGCACGACGCTCTCATAGCGACCGGACCTCCGCGGTCCACCCTCCCGGTATCGTGGTGAATCACCCCGCAGCCAGCATCGAGACCGCCCCGGACGCCCCGCGCCCGGACGACGCCCTGCGTCCGGACGTCCTCGGCCTGTCGCTGCCGCGCCTCCAGGAGACGCTCGCGCCGGTCCTCGACCGGCCGTTCCGGGCGGGGCAGATCTACGACGCCATCCACCGCCGCGGGGTGATCGACTTCGCGGCCATGACCGATCTCCCGCGGGCGATGCGGTCCGAGCTCGAGGCGGGCTTCCGCCTCGGCCTGCCGGAGATCGCCGAACGCCGGGTCTCGGCCGACGGCACCGCCAAGTACCTCTTCCGCCTGCCCGGCGCCGCCACCGTCGAGGCGGTCGACATCCCCGACCGCGGCCGCCGCACCTTCTGCATTTCGAGCCAGGCCGGCTGCGCGCTCGCCTGCACCTTCTGCGTCACCGGTTTCTGGGGGGCCGGCCGCAACCTGACGGCGGGCGAGATCGTGGCCCAGGTGCTGGCTCTCCGGCAGCACGGGGGCTTGAAGGTAGGCGACGCCGTCAACCTGGTCTTCATGGGGATGGGAGAGCCGCTCCTGAACCTTGCCAACCTGAAGGACGCGATCGACCTCCTCTCGGAGACTATCTCGCCGCGCCGGATCACGGTCTCGACCGTGGGGGTGGTGCCCGGGATCGAGGAGCTCGCCGGCTGGGAGCGGCGGCCGAACCTCGCCGTCTCGCTGCACGCGCCGGACGACCTAAGGCGGAGCCGGATCATGCCGGTCAACCGCACCTACCCGCTCGCCGAGCTCTTCGCCGCCCTCGACCGCTACCCGCTGGAGAAGGGGCGCCGGATCACCTACGAATACCTCCTGATCCGCGGCTTCAACGACGCCCCCCGGGACGCCGACCAACTGGCCAGGCTCCTGCGCGGCAGGAGGGCCAAGGTGAACCTGATCCCCATCAACCCCGACCCGGTGCTGGGAGAGACCATGGTGCCGCCCTCGGACGCCGCCATCCAGGCCTTCCAGGAGCGTCTCCTGGGCCACGGCCTCACCGCCACGGTCAGGAAGCGGCGGGGGGACGATGTGAGCGCGGCCTGCGGGCAGCTGCGGGCGTTCGGGCGGGAGGCGCGGGGGTTCCGGGTCAACCCCGCCGCCAGATGAACGCGAGATTCCGCCCCGCCCCCTTCCCCTCCCGCCGATAGCTCGACAGCTTTTCCGTCTCGCAGCGGGTGCAGAGCGTCAGGGCGGTGACGTCCGCGACCCCGGCCGCCCGGAGCTGGTGGGTGGCGGCGCGGAGGAGATCGAGGTGCGGCGAGCCACCGGGGTACGGCACCACGGCTCCGGAAGTGCTCGCCGCCGCGATCTGCTCCGCCACGTCCTCTCCCACCTCATAGCAGCAGGGGCCGATCGCCGGCCCGATCCAGGCTGTCCAACCTGCCGGGTTGCCGAGCGCCGAGAGGGTCGCCGGGATGACCCCGGAGGCGATCCCCCGCCAGCCGGCGTGGACGGCGGCGATCCCGGAGGGACCGGCGAGGAGGACGGGTACACAGTCGGCGGTGACCACTGCGAGGGCGAGACCGGGGCGGTCGGTCGTGAGGGCGTCCCCCTCGCCGCACTCGCCCGGGGAGAGGGCGGGGAGGACGCGGGCGGAGTGGATCTGCTTGGCCCAGGCGACGGGAAGGTCCGGCTCGCCGATCCGCGCCAGCACTTCATCCCGTCCGCCAGCCGGGCCCCGGCCCACGAAGCGGATTTCGACATCCCCCAGCCGATCCTCCCAGACGGGGTAGCCTTCGCGCTCGAACGGTCCTTCGATCAGGAGTTCATGTGACTTTCCCGCGGTGGTCACGAGCCCTCTCGCCCCATCGAGTCGCCGAGACAGACTGCTATTGAAGCCTCAAGGCGCCAAGCGATCGGGCGGTCAGGGCCCGCTTATGCAGGCGGGCGAGGCGTTCCAGAGAGGAGATCGCCGCGACCCGCTCGCGAGTCTCTGCCGGAAGCGCACCGAAGCGCTGCTCGAGCAGCCCCAAGAGAACTTCCCGCAGCGTCAGTAGCCCCTCTTGGAGCCCCTCCTTCCTGCCCTTCGTTTCCAGACGTTCCGACCAGGTCGTCGCCATTCTCCTCACCTCCCGGTTCTCCCGAACCGTGCAGAGTCGAGCGTACTCCGCTGCTTCCTCCGAATTCAACTCCAGGTAGGTTTCGACGCAGTTGACC
>JAXDLD010000642.1:0-9999 GCA_034666805.1 Acidobacteriota bacterium | reverse complement strand
ACCGCGCGAGGAGCTTCGCCAGCTCCTCCCCCGCCCGTCGCAAGATCTCTTCGAGGTCCAAGTGAGTGAGCCGGCCGTCCTCCACGAGGGCCTCGCCTCCGACCAGGACGTGGCGCACCGCCAAACGGCTGGCACCCCAGGCCACGAGGTCGTGCGGGTCGACCTCCGGGGCGGCGAAGAGGGCGGGATCACCGAGCGAGAGAACGAGGAGGTCCGCGGCCTTGCCCGTCTCGACCGTCCCCACCTCGGCCCCCAGCCCCAGGGCGCGCGCCCCCTCGCTCGTCGCCAACCGGAGGGCGTCGAGGCCGGAGAAGGACTCGGGGCCGTGGCGCAGCTTCTGGAGGAGGCCGGCGAGGCGGATCTCTTCGAAGGCATCGAGCCGGTTGTTGCAGGGAGCGCCGTCCGCCCCCACCCCGACGGCGATGCCGGCCCGGCGGAGACCGACGACATCGGCGATCCCGGAGCCGAGCTTCAGGTTGGAGCTCGGGCAGTGGACGACGCTCGTCCGGGCGGCGGCCAGGCGGGGCAGGTGAGCGTCGGGAATCCAGACTCCGTGGGCGAGCCGGAGGTCGGTCGAGAGGACCCCGGCTTCGTCGAAGTACTCGATTTCGTCTCTCCCCTCCCGGGTCGCCCGCACCGCCGCGATCTCGTCCTGCTGCTCCATGGCATGGGTGTGGACCGGCCAGCCGCGGGCGAGGGCGACGTCGCGCAGGCCGCGCCAGAGGGGGTCCGAACAGGAGAGAATGAAGCGCGGGTTGAGGAGATAGGAGAGCCGCCCGCCGCCCGCGCCGTCGTAACGCTCCCCCAGCTCGACCGTCGAAGCGAGCACCGCGTCGGTCTCCCCGGCGAGGGCGGCCGGGAGGCCTTCCCCGCCGTCCATCAGGCACTGGCCGGCGAGGGCCCGGAGCCGCGAGTCGACGAGCGCCTGGAGCAGGCCGCGCGCGCCGGGGCCGAGGCCGATGTCCTGCACCGTGGTGGTGCCGCCCAGCAGGCACTCGGCGGCGCCCAGGAGGGTGCACCAGTAGGCGCTCTCGTCGTCGTGGGCGGCTTCGAGCGGCCAGATGCGCTCGCGGAGCCAGGCGAGGAGGCGCCGCCCTTCGGCCAGGCCGCGGAAGAAGGTCTGGCCGAGGTGGACGTGCCCCTGGATCAACCCGGGGAGGACGAGGCAGCCGGCGACGTCGACGACCCGGCAGCCGGGAGGAGCGGCGAGGCCGGGGCCCACCGCCGCGATGCGGCCGTCCTCGATCTGGACATCGCCCGAGAGGACCGTGGCCCGCGGGTCCAGGGTGAGGACGGTGCCGCCGCGGAGGAGGAGCGGCGGGGGGGCACCGGGATGAGGGAAGGAAGGGGCCATCATGCCCGTCCGGCGAGGAGATCCGCGAAGGAGGGGGAGGAGAGCTCGGCGAGGGTGAGGCCGGTCTGCTCGACCGCCTCCTCCTCGGTGAGAGCGCCGCAGGCAACGGCGGAGCGGAAGGTGTTGAGGAGCCCCTGGCCGGTGGCGGCATCGTCGAAGACCGCTCCCACCCGGGTGGCCTGGGCGGCGCGCTCGACGAAGTTGCGCAGGCGCGCGGCGGCCGCCGGGAGCCCTTCCAAGAGGAAGGCGTAGACCGCGGCGTAGCGGGTGGGGAGCTGCGCCGGGTGGAGGTCCCAGCCCTGGGGGAAACCTTGGATCAGGGCGCGCCTCACCTGCTCGTAGTGCAGACGCCAGGCGACGTGAACGGCCTCCCGGTTGGCTTCCCGCTCCGGCCAGGGCAACGCCCCCCCCTCAGGACCTAGCCGATGCGGGGGGATGGGGAGGAGGGTGACCGGGCCGTCGGAGATCCGCACCCCGCTGCCGGCCAGGGCAGCCTGCATCGTCTGGCGGGCGAAGTCGCAGGCCGGATGGTCGATCCTCTGGTGGGCCGCCGTGATCCCCAGGGCCGCGGTGTAGTCATAGGGGCCGAAGTGGACGGCGGCGCAGCGGCCACGGGCGGCGCCCACCAGCCGGCGCAGGGGGACGGCGCCGCTGGCGTCGAAGATCGCCTGGGGGGTCTCGACCATGAGCTCCAGGCCCAGCCGGCCGGAGCCGCAACCCAAGACCACCTCCAGGAGGTCGAGGGCATCCGCGAGGGCGGCGACCTCCTCCACGCAGGCGACCTTGGGGAGGGTGACGAGGAGGCGCGGCGGCAGCCGCCCGTCGGTCCGCTCCGCCAACTCTTTGAAGAAGACCTCCAGGGTGCGCAGGCCCCGGCGGGCCGTATCGGACGAGAGCGGCTTGATCCGCAGGCCGAGCGACGGCGGCAGATTCCCCGCCTCCATCCCCCGCGCCACCTCGGCCGCCGCGGCACGGGCGTGGCCGTCCTCTTCGGCGTCCGGCCGGTAGCCGTAGCCGTCCTCGAAGTCGATCCGGTAGTCCTCGACCGGCTCCCGGCGGAGCTTCTCGACCATCCGCCCGTAGACGCTCCCGGCGAGCCCCGCCGGCAGGTTCAGAGCGAGCTCGAACGCCTCCGGGTCGGGAGCGTACTCCGCGAGCGCCACAAGGGCCCGGGCCCCCAGCCGGCCCGCGGTGTCGGCGCGGAACAGGTGAGCCCCGCCGTACACCGTGTGGACGGGCTGACGGTCGTCGGTCGGCATCTTCGATATCGACGGAACGAGGGCTCCGGCTACGCCGTCTCTAAATCGAACCAGGGCTCCCGCCGGCCGAACTTGGTCGACAGCGCCGCGCCGACGCCGATGAAGCTGACGACGGTCCAGGTCCAGACCCCGATCCAGGGGAAAAACTTGACGACGCCCAGCAGCAGCAGGCCGGCGGTCGCGGCATTGAGCGGTCGGATGCGGCGATGGAAGAGGTGGACCGCGATCCAGTCCCCGAGGGCGTAGAAGACGGCGACCGATCCCCAGAGCTTCAAAACGACGGCCAGGAGGAGGACGAGGACGAGGAGCGGGAAGCCCACGAAGGCGCCGGCGAAGGCGCCGAAGAAGAGCGCGGTCAAGAGGAGGGTGATGACCCCGGTCAGCCCGACGAAAAAGCTCCGGAAGGGCTCGCGGCGGATGCTGTCGGCGGTGCCGAGGACCTCCCGGCCACTCGCCGCGAAGAAGAGCAGCACGAGGACCGCCCAGGCGGCTATCAGGGCGACTTTGGCGCCGAGGACGATCGGCGACAGGGCGGAGAGACCGAGGGTCGGCCCCTCTAAAAGAGTGAGCCAGGCGGCGGAGGCCGTGGGGTAGGAGACCGAGCGGCCGCCGATCCGCGCCCCGGGCGCCGCGTCGACCCGGCCACCGAGAGCGAAGACGTCGCCATCCACCCGCGCCGTGGGCGAGAGGTGGGCGTTGCCGGCGAGAACCACGACGTCCCCCGCCACATGCCCGGAGACCTCGACCGAGCCGGAGAGCGCCGCGACGTCCTCTAAAGCCTCGCCGTCGATCGCCAGGTCGCGCCCGATGGCCACGAGCTGGTGTCGGGCGACGCTCCCCCGCTCCAGGTGGAGGGCGAGCTTGCCTCCCGAGCTGGCGGCCCTGGTCGCGGCCGGCGCGGCGACGGCGGCGGTCGCGGTCCAGAGGGTGAGCGTGGCCAGGAGGCCGGCGGCGAGCGAATTCACGCGGGTACTTTAGTCCGAAAAGTCGCCGCCCGTGGAGCGGCCCTCAGCCCCGGGGCGCCCCGCTCCTCGCCACGGCTTCGGGGGCCGGCCGCCGGCGCACGAGCGACAGCAGCAGGAGGTTCAGGCAGATCACGAGAACGCCGAAGGCGGCGAGGGTGGACCAGGAGGTGAAGAGCTCGCCGAAGACCATCCCCCAGCCCTTCCAGGAGGCATGGACGAGGCCGAGCCCGGCCACCAGGGTAGCGCGGAAGAAGCCGGCGAGGGCGGAGACCGCCCCCAGGACCGGCGAGCCGGCCGGCCGCCCGGAGCGGAGGCCGAAGAGGGCCGCGGCGAGGACCCCGAAGAGCAGGGCGACGGAACCCGGGAAGCTCCAGGTCCGCGGGTGGCGCGCCTCCCAGCCGGTCGCCGGCAGGGCTGCCAGGACGCTCTGCCGGAAGTCGGCCCGCACGGGGAGCCGGCCGCGGGTCAAAACCGCCCCGAGGTGGGCGAGGTCCCGCCGTTCGGCCTGGCACTCCGGGCAGTCGGCGAGATGCCTTTCGAGCCGGTCCCGGCGCTCGGGAGAGAGGTCGCCCTCCGCCTCGTGGTGGAGCCATTCACGGAAGGTGTCGTGGTCGGGCCTGTTCATGGGTTCCTCGCTCGTTGCCTCTCGCCAGGTGGCGCCCTAGTCGGTGACGAAGTCCCGGAGCTTGTCCTTGAGCATCTGCCGGCCGCGAAAGAGCTTGTTCTTGACCGTGCCCAGGGGCATCCCCTTCAAACGCGCGATCTCCTCGTAGGCGAGCTCGGCCATGTGGCGCAGGAGGATGAGCTCCCGGTACTCCCATGGCAGGCTGTCGATCGCCTCCTGGATGGCATCTCCCCGCTCCCGGTTGCGCAGCTCGCCGTACGGGCCGCGGTCGGCGCTCGGCAGGTCCCAGTCCCGCGTCTCGCCCCCTTCATCTTCCTGGTGCAGCGAGACGAGTTTGAGGCGCCGCCGCCTTATCTGGTCGATCGCCGCGTTCTGGGCCACCCGGAAGAGCCAGGTGGAGAACCGGTACTGCGGGTCGAAGCGATCGAGGACCTGGTACACCTTGACAAAGACCTCCTGCGCCATGTCGTGAGCGTCGTCGGCGTTTCTCAACAGGCGAAAAAGATAGTTGACGAGACGCCCCTGGTAGCGGTCGATCAGGTCGCCGAAGCGCTCCCGGTCGCCCGCGAGGACGGCCGCGACCAGCTCTTCATCGGTCGGCATCTCCGCGTCCCGCGTCATGGGTGGATACGCAAGCGTCTGGCCAAGGTTGCAGGTTCTGGGGAAGGGTCTGGGTCTTTGAATCGGCGCTCAGCCATCTCTCTTCTCGAGCCAGCGCCCGAGGAGGAAGAGGAGGGCGCCCCCAGCCGCCACGGCGAGCTCGGTGCGGATGGCGCCATAGACGAAGCCGATCAGCAGCGAGGTGCCGACGAGGACGAGGGCTAAGAGCTGGAGCGACCAGCCGAGACCGGCGAGCATGCCAGGGCGCCCTTTCGCCTTCAGGGTTTCTCGGTCCGGGCGGTCACCGGGCCGTGGGCGCTCCCCGAGAGGAGCGCCAGGAGGTCCTGCTCGACGCCATGCGGCGAGCTCTCGACGATCCTTCCTACCTCCCGGCCGTCGCGCTTGACGATGAAGGTCGGCACGTAGCGCAGGTCGCTCCCGGCAATCAGGGCCGCCGGCTCTTTCTTGTCATGATCGACGCCGATGTAGGAGATCGTGCAGGGGAGGCTGCCCCCCGCCTCGTCGAGGACGCGCCAGAGCCGCGAGACCTCGCGCCGGCTGTCGCCGCACCAGCTCCCCATATAGATCGTCACCTCCGCTCCAGGGGGAACTCCAGCCAGGGCCTTGACCGCCGCCGGGTCGGGCGCCGACTCGACCTCCGCCTGCACCCAGTCGGGCACCGCCGCCTCGACCTGCTCGCGGGTGATGGGCCCGAGGAGGACCGGCTTCTCCGGCTTGGCGGGCTGCGGCTGGGCGGCGGCAGGCGTCGCGGGATGAGCCGGGGCGGGAGGCGTGGTCTGGGCGGAGGCGCAGGCGGCCAGGGCGAAGGGCAGGGCGGAGAGGAGGAGGAGTCGCATGGGCGAAGTCTATCGTAAGTCCCTCCTGACGAGGGGGCGCCCCTTCCCCTCGTCCTCCTGAGGCGAGTGCGACGAGTCGGATCTGGGCGGGGGAAGGAGCGGCAAAGCGGCAGCTCCCCCACCCAGATCCTTTAGTCGCTAGTTCTCCGGCCCTCCGCCCTTACGGGCAGTTGGTCTGGGAGTAGTTCGAGCAGACGATCGAGAAGCCCGTGGGGCTGATCCGGCAGATGGCGTCCGGATGGTGCCTGCAGTAATCGCAGGAGCAGAGGATGAAGTCAGGCGCCAGGGTCGACAGGTCGAGCCTGGCCGGCGTGCTGGCGGCGAGCGAGAGTTTCGGGGCCGGGCAGCGGCCGGCGTCGGCCCCTGAGCTGGCGGCCGGCGCGGCGGTCCACGACGGGAGACCCGAGTCGCCGGTACCGGCGAAGACGGACGTTCCGGAGAGGAGAAGCGCCAGGACGGCAAGAAGGAGGAGGGAGGTGCGAAGACGGATCATGGTTGGCCTTCCTTTCTAGCGTGCCGCTCCAGATGCTCCTGAGCAGCGCCGCTAAGGCTGTTATATAGATAAGGGTGCATGAGAGCGGGAAAAGAGAGCCTCGGTTGGCGCCGTCATACCTCTCGGTCCAAGTGCCCTGGAGGTCGGGGCGGAGGGGATGAAGCTCCAGGCGATAGATCCCGCCCCCTCCGGTCGGCAGCACTTCTTCCCTCACGACGGCTCATCCGATCGAGAGGGTCTCACGTCGGACCTCCAGAGCGCGTCGCGGAAAGTTTCAGGGCTCCGTCCGTTCCAGGCGGTAGATCCCGCCCCCCTTGGTCGCGGCGTAGACCGTCCGTGGCGAGCTCGGGTCGAGGCTCAGCCGGGTGAAAGCCGTCCGCGGCAGGCCCTGGCCCAGGGGCGCCCAGGTGGCACCGCCGTCGGCGCTCGCGAAGGCGCCGGCGTCGGTGCCCATCAGGAACCCGTGGGGGACGAGCGGGTCGGGGAGGAACCCGACGACGACCCGGACCTCGGGCGGTACGACCCCGGGGCTCCAGGTCGCCCCGCCGTCCGCGGTCCACAGCACCGCGCTCCGCCCAGTGGCATCGGCGCGATAGTACGTCACGACGATTCGTCGCGGATCCGCCGGATCGAGGCCGATGCTGCTCACCGAGCCGCCGCTGATCGTAAGGATCGTCGTCCAGGTCGCCCCCCGGTCAGTGCTCCGCTGTACGCCGTCCTTGGTGGTGAAAGCGGACGCTAAATCCTTGGTGTTGGCGTACAGGGTGGCCGGGCTCCCGGGCGCGACGGCGAGGAATTGGGCGGCAAGCGGTCGGGTCGCCCAGGTGGCGCCGCCATCCAGGCTCACCCCGAGGGTGTCGGAGTTGCCGTAGGCCAGGACATAGAGCGTGTCCGGCTCCTCCGGCGGGTTGGCAAGGGCCTTGAGGTTGAACAAGGGGAGGGGGAGCTTCGTCCAGCTCTGGCCGCCGTCGTCGCTCCTCTCCACCTCTTCGTCGTAGAGCAGGAAGAGGCTCTTGCCATTGCCGGAGATGACGAAGTCGGAGATCGGCTGGGCGCTGGTACCGCCCGGCGCCCACGTCGCACCGCGGTCGGTGCTCTTCCACAGGGCGGGGACCGAGCGGTTTGTAGCCCAGGGGAAGAAGTCGATGACGGCCCACAGGGTCGACGGGTCCCGGGGATTGGCGGTCACGGAGAGGAAGTCGTTGGCGAAGAGCCCGCGATTGAAGGGCGTCCACGCCGCCCCGAAGCTCGCGGTCTTCCACACTGGCTGCTCGGCGTTGAGCCCGAAGGTGGCGAGAAAGGCGACACCCGGCCGGTGGGGATCGAAGGCCAGGTCGGGGGAGGAGTCGTAGGAGGAAAAGAAAGGCGGCGTTTTGCCGAGGGCGGTCCAATGGAGGCCGGCGTCGGTCGTGCGGAAGAGCTCGCGGTCCTGGCCGGTGACGGCGACGAAGGCGCCCGGCACCGTGGGATCGGCGCGCAGGAGGACGAGCGGCTGGAGGTCCAGGGTGTTGCGCGGGCGCCAGGTCCGGCCGCGGTCGGAGCTGATGTTGATCGCGCTCGTGAAGTTGCGGAACTCGTCGCCCCTGATGTACGCCAGGATGCGGTGCCGGGGCCCGACCTCGACGGCGAGGCCAAGCGCTTCGGCCCTGGAGCCGAACAGTTCGCTCCTCAAGTCCGTCGGCGTCCACCGCGACCCGCCGTCCGCGCTGACGTAGGTGCCGCTGGTGGCGGCCGCGAAGACGAGCTTCGGGTCGGTCGGGTCCGTCCAGACCTGGTGCAGGATGGACGGAACCGGCGGAACCCAGGCCACCGTCCAGGAGTTGCCGCCGTCGGTCGATTTGAGGACTTCGCGGTCGAGGTCGCCGCCGTTCCCGGCGACCACGAAAAGGGTCCCCAGGGTGGGCGAAAGGGCGAGGGCGTGGACCTTGGGTTTCCCGGCAGCGGCGAGGAGGCCGGCCGCAAGGGAGACCCACGACGCCCCGCGGTCACGGCTCAGGAAGAGGGTCTCGGCGGCGACTGCGTGGACCGCGCGGTTCGGCGCGACCGCGAGATGGGCGACGCCGCCCTCGAGCCCGGCGGGCTGCCAGGAGCGCCCGCCGTTGGCGCTCCGGTAGACCCCGGCCTCCAGGGTGCCGGCATAGACCGTGTTGCCGTCCTGCGGATCGACCGCCAGAGCGGCAACGTTGCCGCCGCTCGGGCCCAAGGCCTGCCAGACGTCGGCGGCCCGCGCCGGGACTGCGGCGGCGACCAGGAGGGCGAGGAGTGCGAGGACGGCGGCGGCGGTCGCACGCGGGTCCACAGACTTTGGCAAGCGAAACCAGGGCATGGGAGACCTCCTCACGGGGCCCGAGTTGGAAAGGCGGCGGTCGCGCCCGTGGATGCCCAAGTATACGGGCCGGACAAAGGTTACGTTGCTGCGCAGCTTAAGGACGTGGAACGATCCCGGCTGCCTTACGCCGCCTTGGTTGCCTCCTGCCTGTCGGGGCGGGACGTCCTGATCGTGACGATCACGATTGCCGGCCGCGGATGGATCTCCAGCGATCTCCAGGCTCCTTCACGTAATTCGCCAGGACGTAGCCCCATGGAATCGCGACAAGGTCAAAAACGACCCCGATCAGCATGGCCTTGGCAAGCTCCGTCCCGCGGACGGCGGACCACATTGGGAGCGCGATCGCCAGGAGCCAAATGCTCTTGTAGAGGAACTGCATGAGAAGCACTGGCACCATCTTGAGCGGATAGCGAAGCCCCAGGGCGCTCAAGGCCGACAGTGCGGCCCAAAAGCTAAAGGCAACGCCCCTCATCGGCTCCCACGCTCCCACGTGATGGATAAGTCCAGGCCATACGTCGGAGCCGAGAAGCGCGAAGTTGAGCAGGAAGAGAAGACGCATGAGGTAGAGACGGAGCGTTGACACTTCGTTGGTCGTCACCGGATTCCCCCCAAGATTGGCTTTCTTCGTGAGCCGTGCGACCGCGGCGAGAAACGGGCGAGACCGCCGCGGTTTGCCTAGAGCTATCTTACTGTGTGCAGAGCGGAAGGTTTCAGGGCTCCGTCCGCTCCAGGCGGTAGATCCCGCCCCCCTTGGTCGCCGCGTAGACCGACCGTGGCGAACTCGGGTCGAGGCTCAGCCGGGTGAAAGCCGTCCGCGGCAGGCCCTGGCCCAGGCGCGCCCAGGTGGCACCGCCGTCGGCGCTCGCGAAGGCGCCGGCGTCGGTGCCCATCAGGAACCCGTGGGGGCGAGCGGGTCGGGGAGGAACCCGACGACGACCCGGACCTCGGGCGGTACGACCCCGGCGCTCCAGGTCGCCCCGCCGGTCCGCGGCTCGAAAGAGATTACAGCATGGCCCTCTTTGTCCGTCCTGCGGGCGACCTTCAGGCATTCGACTCGGATCAGGCGCAGCCGAACTGTCAACTGCGCGCGCATCGCTGCCCAGTCTGGCGCGCCGCCGGCATCCAAGGAGAAGGCTTGATGGAGAATTTCGCCTGCGCCTCTGCCGTTCTAGATGCGGGCAGAGCGGCCTGGCCTACCAGCGTCGGCGTCACTCGGAGGCTGTGGCAGCGCGAGCCGATGACGAGGGCACGCGTTAAGGCTTCCTGTACGAGCAAGAATGCGGATGGATGGCTCCGTTTATTTTGGCGAAGAAAGGTCTGCGCTTCCAGCGGCGGGTTGCCAACTCGTATGCTGGAAGCGCTTGTTTACATCAATCTGTTACGAGTAGGCTACGCAGTGTGCTCGTCAATCGCTTCTCAAGGTCCGTTGCATTGTTATAATAGAGCACGTTGTACTCGCTCGGGTAGAACTGTGGAGGAGTAGCCTTGTGTGCCGTCAAGATAAATTGCTTACCCAA
>JAXDLD010000641.1:0-4318 GCA_034666805.1 Acidobacteriota bacterium | reverse complement strand
AGGGTCATGAACAGGGTCGCTCCGGAGCGGCGGGAGAGCGCCGTCAAGGCTGCCGCGGCGCCGGGCGCCAGGGAGCCCAGGCGCTGCCCGCCACGGAACGTGCGCACTGCCGGGCGTGGGAGGTCGAGCGGCAGGTCGAGCACCTCCGGCGCTCCCGCCAGGCGCTCGCGCCAGTAGGCGAGCTCCCCGGCCAGCGTCTCGCCCGCCAGCCAGCCGCGCTGCCAGAGGGCAAAGTCGGCGTATTGCACCGCCAGCTCGGGCAGTGGCGAGGGTCGCCCGGCGGCGAAGGCCGTGTAGAGCGCCGCGACCTCGCGGATCAAGACGCCGATCGACCAGCCGTCGGAGGCGATGTGGTGGAGGCTGAGGAGCAGGGCATGCTCGCTGGCCGCGAGGCGCAGGAGGTCGGCGCGGATTAGGGGTCCACGCGCGAGGTCGAAGGGGCGCGCCGTATCGGCCGCCCCCAGGCGGGCGGTCTCCGCCGCCCTCGCCTCGCCCGGCAACCCGGCGAGGTCGATCAGAGGCAATGCGAGCTCCCCCGGGGGGGCGATGGCCTGCACCGGACGACCGGCGGAAACCGGGAAGGTCGTCCGCAGGACCTCGTGCCGGCGCACCACCTCGTCGAGCACCGCCGCCAGCACGGCCGGCTTGAGCGCTCCGGAGAGGCGGACCGGCAGGGGCATGTTGTAGGCCACCGAACCGGGATCGAGCTGATCGAGGAACCACAGCCTCTCCTGCGCGAAGGAGAGCGGAATCTCGCGCGGCCGAGCCGCGGGCAGGAGCGGCGGCACCCGGGTCGCCGTCGGCAGGTCGCCGGCGATCGCCGCGGCTAAGCCGGCGATCGTCGGGGTCTCGAAGACCCGGCGCAAGGGGAGATCCACCCCGAACGTCTCTCGGACCCGCGACACCAGGCGAGTGGCGAGCAGCGAGTGGCCGCCCAGGGCGAAGAAGTCGTCCTGCATTCCCACCCGCTCGAGCCCCAGGACGTCGCTCCAGATCTCCGCCAGCAGCTCCTCGACCGGACTGCGGGGAGCGGCGGCGTAGCCCCCCTCGCCCCTGCTCTCCGCCCGCGGCTCGAGCCGGGCCAGGGCCCGCCGGTCCACCTTGCCTCCGGTCGTCACCGGCAGGGCGGCGAGGAAGTGGATCTCCGCCGGTACCATGTAGGCCGGCAGGCGCTCGGCAAGGAAGCGGCGCAGGTCGGCGACCGCCGGGGTGCGGGCGGGGTCGGCGGCGAGGTAGGCCACCAGCCGCCGCTCGCCACGCCGGTCGGCCGGCGCCAGCACCACCGCCGCGGTGACCTCGGGGTGGGCGGTGAGCGCCACTTCGATCTCCCCCAGCTCGATGCGGAGGCCGCGGAGTTTCACCTGGTCGTCGGCCCTCCCGAGGAACTCCAGCCGTCCGCCGGGCCGGTGCCGCGCCAGGTCGCCGGTGCGGTAGAGCCGCGACCCCGGCCGCTCACTCCAGGGATCGGGGACGAAGCGCTCCGCGGTCCGGGCCGGCCGATCGAGGTAGCCGCGAGCCAACCCGAGGCCTCCGAGGGCCAGCTCGCCGGCCACTCCCGGGGTAACGGGCACGAGACGGGCATCGACGACATAGGCGGCGACACCGGCCACCGGGCGCCCGATCGGCGGCGCCCCGCCGTCCCCGCCGCAGATCTCGGCGGTAGCGAAGATCGACGCCTCGGTCGGACCGTAGCAGTTGAGGAGCCGGCGGCCCCCGGGTGCGCTCGCCCAACGGGCCGCGAGATCCCCGGAGCAGGCCTCGCCGCCGACGCTGATCGCCGATACCGCCGCGAGCGACCCTTCGGGGAGCACTGAGAGGAACGATGGCGTCAGCACCACCGTCGTCACCCCCTGGCTCACGAGGGTATCGGCCAGGGCCGCGGGTGCCAGCCGCTCCTCCTCGGAGGCCAGGCAGAGGCTTGCCCCCATCCCCAGGGCGAGGAAGATCTCGAGCACCGAGGCGTCGAAGCCGGGCGAGGCGATCTGCAGGACCCGGCTCTCCGGGCCCACGCCAAAGAGATCGCGCGCCTGCCGTAGCAGGTTGACGGGTCCGCGGTGGGGGACCAAGACGCCGTTCGGCGTCCCCGTCGACCCCGAGGTATAGATGACATAGGCCAGGCTATCCGCCCCCGGCGGGCGCCGGTTTCGACGGGACCGCCGCGACTCGGCCTCCCCCTCCCCAGGCTCGTCGATCTCGACCACCCGGGTGCCCTGCTCGGCGAGCGGCTGGCGGAGGCCGCCGGCCAGCTGCCGGCTGCTCACCAGCACCGGCACCCGCGAGTCGGCGAGCAGGAAGAGCACCCGCTCGCGCGGGTTCGAGAGGTCGATCGGCAGGTAGGCCGCACCCGCCTTCAGTACGCCCAGAATGGCGGCCAGGAGCTCGAACGAGCGCGGGAGGCAGATCCCCACCCGCTCTTCAGGACCGACCCCGAGGGCCATCAGGCGGCCGGCGAGGCGCTCCGCTCGGCTCTCGAGCTCGCCGTAGGAGAGCGCCGCCTCGCCGGTGACCAGGGCGAGGGCGTGCGGACGCCGCAGCGCCTGCGTCTCGAACAGCTGGTGGAGGCAGGTCTCCGAGGGCTCCTTCCCCACCGCGTCGTTCCAACCCACGAGCAGCTGGTGCCGCTCGGCGGCGGAGAGCAGCGGCAGCTCGGAGAGCCGCGCCTCCGGCCTCTCCACCGCTCCCGTCAACAGCGTCTCAAAGGCTGCCGCGAGGCGCGTCACCGTCGTGGCTTCCAGGAGGCTGGCGCGGTACTCCCAGGAGCTGCCGAGGCCGGCGGGAGTCTCGGCGAACGCCACGCTGAGGTCGAACTTGACCGCCTCGCCGGCCGCCGGCAGCGCCTCCAGGGTGAGGCCGGGCAGCTCCAGCCTCTCCGCCCCGGTGTTCTGGAGGGCAAGGAAGGACTGGAAGAGCGGCGACTGGCTGAGACTCCGCTCCGCCGTCATCTCGCCCACCAGGCGCTCGAAGGGCAGGTCCTGGTGGGCGTAGTCGGCCAGGGTCGTCCGGCGCACCCGGCTCAGCAGCGCGGTGAATTCGGGGTCCCCCGTAAGGTCCGTGCGCAGGGCCAGGGTGTTGACGAAGAAGCCGATCAGCCCTTCGACCTCGCGGTGGGTACGGTTGGCGATCGGAGTCCCCACGACGACCTCCTGCTGCCCGCTGATCCGCGACAGGAAGGCACTCCAGGCGGCGAGGAGGACCATGAAGAGGGTCGACTCCCGGCCGGGCTCGCGCCTGCCGAGCTGCCGCAGGCTCCGGCTGAGCGGCGCCGGCAGCTTTCGCTGCAGCCGGCCGGCGCGGATAGCGGACCCGGCGGCAGCCGCCGTGCGGGGTCGGTCGAGCGGCAGCTCCAGGAGCTCCGGCGCGCCGGCGAGGCGAGCGCGCCAGTACTCCAGCTGCACCTCGAGCTCGCCACCGGCGAGCCATTCCCGCTGCCAGACCGCGAAGTCGGCGTACTGCAGGCCGAGCTCCGGAAGGGGAGAGAGGCGGCCGGCATGGAACGCGGTGTAGAGCGCGCCGAGCTCGCGGATCAGCACCCCCATCGACCAGCCGTCCGAAATGATGTGGTGCTGGGTGAGGAGGACGAGGTGCTCGCCCGGCTCACCGCGGAGGTGGACCAGGGTGAGCCGGAGGAGAGGCCCTGCCGCGAGATCGAAGGGACGCCGAGCCTCGTCGCGAGCCAGCCGGCGGGCCTCCCCCTCCCGGCGCTCGGCCGACAGAACGGTGAGGTCGACCCGCCGCAGGGCCTTCGGGGCGGCCGGATGGATCACCTGGACCGGCTCCCCGCCGATCGCCCGGAAGGTGGTGCGCAGCGACTCGTGACGCCGGTCGAGCTCGGCGAAGGTGGCGGCCAGGGCCGCCAGGTCGAGCTCGCCACGCAGGCGCAGGGCGGCCGGCATGTTGTAGGCCGCCGAGCCCGGCTGCAACTGGTCGATCAGCCACAACCTCTCCTGGGCAAAGGAGAGCGGCAGGGCGCGGTCGCGACGCAATGGGAGGAGAGGGGGCGCCTGCCGGCCCAAACCGGTCCTCGCCGCCAGGGCCGACTCTACCTGTCGCGCGAAGGCCGCGACGGTCGTCGCCTCGAAGAGGCTCCTCAAGGGCAGGTCGATGCCGAACGCCTGGCGCACCCGGGAGATAACACGGGTGGCGAGGAGCGAATGGCCACCCAGGGCGAAGAAATCGTCCTCGGCGCCCACCTGCTCGACGGCTAGAACCTCGCTCCAGATCGCCGACACCAGCTCCTCGACCGGCGTGCGGGGGGCGGCGTAGGCCCCCTCGGCACCGCTCTCCACCCGCGGATCGAGCCGAGCCAGGGCCCGTCGAT
>JAXDLD010000640.1:0-2766 GCA_034666805.1 Acidobacteriota bacterium | reverse complement strand
CCTCGCTCTCCTCTTAGACACAGCGACCGGGAAAAAAGCACCCGGCCGATCAACATCTCACTCACGGCCACCGAAGAACAGATTGCAGGATAGAGGATTCGAAACCCCGGGCGCCTCACCCGAGCGCTCACCAGCGATTCAAAGAAAGGGGTTTTACGATGTCGAGGCGAGTTTATCTCTCCCTCGCCCTGGCCGTGCTGTGCCCGGGCGCCACCGTCTGGGCCGGGCCCAATCCGCTCGGCTCACCGTTTCCGTTGAGCGCTTGCGCCGACTGCGCCAAGCAGTCGCCGCGGGTCGCCGGTACGCCTTCGGGCGCCTTCCTCGCCGTCTGGCAGGGGGAGAGCGGCGTCGGCTCGCTCCTGTCGAGCGTCCCCGCGCGCCTCTTCACCAGCGCCGGCATCCCGCAGGGCGGCGAGTTCGCCGTCGATTCGCGAGCCGTGGGCCAGCAGGCGGGTGGCGCCGTGGCCGCCGATCTCCAGGGGAGCTTCGTCGTCGTCTGGTCGGCGGAGGCCGGCGGGCAGAGCGACGTCTTCGCCCAGCGCTACACCCCCCGCGGCCGGGCGGTCGGCCCGGTGATCCCGGTGAGCGCCGACGCCCCCACCTCCCCCGTGCCGCCGAACGACACGCTGCCGGCGGTCGCCAAGTCGGCCGACGGCGGCTTCGCCGTGGCCTGGGTGAGCCTGGTGCCAGCCGGCAACTCCCAGAACGGCGAGGCGCCCAGGGTCCTCGCCCGGCGCTTTTCCCCCTCCGGTGCCCCCCTGGGACCGCCGGTCCAGGTCAACTCCGGCCTGGTCTCCGGCGATCGCCCGGACCTCTGCGTCGACACCGCCGGCCGGCCGGTCGTGGCCTGGGCGAGCGTCGACGGCTACTTCCCGTTCCAGCCCAGCAAGAAGGGGATCTCGGCGCGGCGGCTGACTCCCACCGGGGCCCCGACCGGGACGGAGATCGTCGTCTCGCCGCCCACCAACGGCGATGCCGCGGCCGCCGTCTCCTGCGGTCCAGGGAACACCTTCGTCGTCGCCTGGCAGGGGGACCAGGGGCCGCTCGCCGCCGACCGGGGCGAGATCCTCGCCCAGCGCTTCACCCGACTCGCCCGTTTCTCAGGCCCTGCTTTCCGGGTGAACACCGCGACGGCCGGCGATCAGAGCCAGCCACGGGTGGCCTTCGATCCCACGGGCGCCTTCGTCGTCGTCTGGGAGAGCCGGACCCCCGTCGGCAAGACCGGCGTCTTCGCCCGCCGCTTCCTCAACGGCTCGCCCACCGGGGCCGACGTAGCCGTCGACTTCCCGCTCCGCGACGCCCTCGATCCGCAGCCGGACGTCACCCCGATCGGCACGGCCGGGAACTTCCTCGTGGTCTGGCGGGACGGGCAGGCGAACCTCTTCGGACAGCGGTTCTCGCCGTAGGCCGTCGGTACCGCCATCCGGGGGCCGCGCCGGGGTAGACTCTTCCCCATGCGCGGCCCCCTTTCCCTTCTCCTCCTCCTCGGCGCTCTCCTCGGCACGGGCTGCGCCAGCGGCGGGGTGGGGGCGGCCTCCGAGCTCTCCGCGGACGACACCGAAGGGGTGCTGGAGGCGGTCTACCGTTATCAGTTCGCGCAAGACGCCCGGACCGACACCGGCGTTTTCTGCCTGTGCGCGCCGGCCGATTCGCGCGAGGGGGGAGATCCGTCCGCCGCCTTCCTCCAGCGCTTCGCCGCCGAGCCGCGGCCGGTCCTCGCCTGCTCCGCCTGCTCGGTGGAGGAGGGGCGGGTCATCGAGAAGAAGAGCGGCCGGACGGCCCTGACCTTCTATGTTACGAGCATCCGCCCCCTTCTCTCGAAGGACGTCGAGGTCGAGGGCGGCACCCGGGCGGGGAGGTTCTCCTCCACCCGCCTGCGCTATCGGGTGGTACGCCAGGGCTCGGCCTGGGCGGTCACCGACGCTCTCGGCCGCCAGGTGCCCTGAACCACTCCCTCCATGGAGCCACCATGAGACCCGACTCAACCCCATCCGGCAGCGTCACCAAGGCAGCCATCCTCCGCAGCCTCTTCGCCTACTCTCCGGCTGGCCGGTAGGCGGGCCGCGGCCCGGAGGAAGGCCTGCCCTGCCGAGGGCAGTCTCCGCTCTTCGGTCTGTTACAATTCCCGCATGAGTACCGTCAGCCTACAGGAATTGCAGCGGGACCCGGCCGCCCTATTGGACCGCGTTGAGGCTGGGGAACACCTCGTCGTGGTACGCGGCGGCCGCCAAGTCGCCGAGCTGCGGCCCGTCCCCGCCACCCAGCCTGGTCCGCGACCGTTCGGCCTTTGCGCCGGGGCATTCACGGTCCCGGACGACTTCGATGCTCCGCTGCCGGAGGAGATCCTGCGTGGGTTCGAGGGGCGATGAGGCTGCTACTCGATACTCACGTATTCCTCTGGTACATCACCGCCGACCCGAAGCTCCCGGCCGCTTTCCGGACGTTCAGTCAGGACCCGACCAACGAGGTGTACCTGAGTGTCGCCTCGGTCTGGGAAACGGTCATCAAGTACCACCTCGGCAAGCTCCCGCTCCCGGCCCCGCCGGCCGACGATCTGCCGCGGCAGCGGGACGCACACAGGGTCATCAGCCTCCCGATCGACGACGGTGCAATGTCACATTTAGCCGACCTGCCACCGCTCCACCGCGATCCGTTCGACCGACTGCTGGTCGCGCAGGCATTGCAACATGGTCTGACAATCGCCACGGTCGATCCGGACCTTGCGGCCTATTCGGTCCCTCTACTGGGCCGTACGTCAAGATAGAG
>JAXDLD010000639.1:0-3473 GCA_034666805.1 Acidobacteriota bacterium | reverse complement strand
GCGGAGCGCTTCATCCCCGACCCCTACGGGGAGCCGGGCGCGCGCCTCTACCGGACAGGGGACGTCGGGCGCTACTTGGCGGACGGGCGGGTGGACTACCTGGGGCGGGCGGACCAGCAGATCAAGTTGCGGGGCTTCCGTATCGAGCTCGGGGAGATCGAGGCCGCTTTCTCCGCTCTCGACGGAGTTCGCGAGGCGGTGGTCCTGTTGCGCGAGGATCGGCCCGGAGACCCGCGCCTGGTCGGCTACTTCGTGGGGGAGGAAGGGATCACCATCCCGTCGCTCCGCCAGGGCCTGGCCCGGAGCCTGCCGGAGTACATGGTCCCCGCCCTGCTGGTCCGTCTCGACGAGCTGCCTCTCACCCCCAGCGGCAAGGTCGACCGGCGGGCCCTGCCGGCCGTCGAGGCGGTAGGGCGCGAGCCCGGGGAGCTGGCGTGGCCGCGGACGGCGCTCGAGGAGGCGCTGGTAGGCCTCTGGTCGGAGGTGCTCGGGGTGTCACGCCTGGGCATCCACGACGACTTCTTCGCGCTCGGGGGCCATTCGTTGCTCGCCACCCGGCTGATCTCGCGCCTGCGCGGGGCGTTCGCGGTCGAGTTGCCGCTGCGCGACCTCTTCGAGGCGCCGACGGTCGCCGGCCTCGCCCGGCGCCTGGAGGCGGCGCGCCGGCAGGGCCTCGGCCTGGAGACGCCACCGCTCACCCGGGTGGCGCGCACCGGCAGCCTGCCGCTCTCTTTCGCCCAGCAGCGGCTCTGGTTCCTGCAGCAGTTCGAGCCGCGGAGCACGGCCTACAACATGCCGGTGCCGCTCGAGGTGCGGGGCCCGCTCCACCAGGACCTCCTCGATGCCAGCCTGACGGAGGTCCTCCGGCGTCACGAGGTGCTGCGGACGACCTTCGGCATGAGCGCCGAGGGTGAGCCCGAGCAGCGGATCGCCGCGCCCCGACCCTTCCGTTTCGCGCGAATCGACCTCGAGCGCCTCCCCAGAGCGGCCAAGGGAACCGAGCTGCGCCGGCTGATGGCCGCGGAGGCGACGCGGCCGTTCGACCTCGAGTCCGGGCCGGTGCTGCGGGGCCACGTGGTGCGGCTCGGGGACGAGGAGCACGCGCTTCTCCTCACCCTGCACCACATCGCGACCGATGCCTGGTCGATGGACGTGCTGACACGCGAGGTGGTCGAAGTCTACCGCGCCGGCCTCGAGGGGCGCGCGCCATCGCTCCCGGCGCTCCCCATCCAGTATCTCGACTATGCCCGCTGGCAGCGCGGATGGCTCTCCGGAGAGGTTCTGGCGCGCGAGGTGGCGCACTGGCGCCAGGTGCTCGCGGGCGCTCCGGAGGTCACCGAGCTGCCGCTCGACCGGCCGCGCCGGCAGGGGCAGGATGCCCTGGCGGGCCACCGGGCGATCGAGCTCACCAAGGAGGAGACCCGGGCTCTCCGTGAGCTCGGCCGGAGCTCGAGCGCGACCCTGTTTATGGTCGTCCTGACCGGTCTCCAGGCCCTGCTCGCGCGCTACGCGAGCCAGAGCCGGGTGAGCGTCGGGGTGCCGGTCGCGGGGCGCAACCGGGAGGAGCTCGAGCCGCTCATCGGCTTCTTCGTCAACACCCTGGTCCTGCACGTCGACCTCTCAGGCGAGCCGACCTTCGGCACCGCCCTGGGGCGGGTGCGGGAGGCGGCGCTGACCGCCTTCGACCATCAGGACCTGCCGTTCGAGAAGCTCGTCGAGGAGCTCCAGCCGGAGCGCAACCTGACCCACAGCCCGCTCTTCCAGGTCACCTTCGCCCTCCAGACCCGCAGCCGGGCGGCGGGCGAGGCCGGGGGAGTCGAGCTGCCGGGTGGCCTCTCGATCGCGCCCTTGCGCGAGGGTGGGGTGGGCCAGGCGCCGTTCGACCTCGTGGTGCAGCTCGGCGGCGAGGCGGAGCTCCAGGGCGAGCTCGTCTACCGGCGGAGCCTCTTCGACGGCACGACCATCGAGCGTTTCGGCCGGCATCTGAGGCGTCTGCTGATCGCGGCGGCGGACGATCCCCAGCGCGGGCTGTGGGACCTCCCGCTTTTCGCGGCGGCGGAGCGCCACCAGCTCGCCGGCGAATGGAACGACACCCGCGCCCCCTATCCGCGGCGCGGCCTCTACGGGCTGTTCGCCACCCATGCCGCGGCGCGGCCGGCGGCCCCCGCCGTCGTCTTCCCCGCCGGCACCCTGACCTACGGCGAGCTGGCGCGGCGGGCGGAATGCCTGGCCGGCGAGCTGGCGCGGCGGGGGGTCGGTGTCGACGACCGGGTGGGGATCTGCATGGAACGGTCGCCCGAGCTGTTCGTCGCCATCCTGGGCACGCTCGCGGCCGGCGCCGCCTACGTGCCGCTCGATCCCGGTTACCCGGCCGAGCGGCTGGCGTTCATGGTGCGCGATTCCGGGGCCGCGGCGGTCCTCACCCTGGGGCGGTTCCGGGGAGCGCTGCCGGGCGTCTCCTGTCCGGTCCTCGCTCTCGACGAAGCGGCGGCCGTGCCCACGGCGGCCGCGACGGTCCCGGCGATCCCAGACGACGTCGCGGCGGAGGCCCTCGCCTTCGTCATCTATACCTCGGGCTCGACGGGAGCGCCGAAGGGGGTCGGCGTTCCCCAGGGTGCCGTCTGCCGCCTCGTCCTCAACACCAACCTGATGCCCTTCTCCGCGGCGCAGCGGATGAGCCATGTCTCCAATATCTCCTTCGACGCCGCGACCCCGGAGATCTGGGGCCCCCTGCTCCACGGCGGCGTCGCCGTCGGCATCCCGCAGGCGATCGCCCTCGATCCCGGCGCCCTTGCCGACACCCTGGTTGACGAGGAGGTCACCATGATGGTCCTCGCCACCGCCGTCTTCCACCAGGTGGCGCGCGAGGCGCCGTCCGCCTTCCGGCGGCTGCAGTCCATCCTCGTGGGCGGCGAGGCGCTCGACCCGTCGCGGGCGCGGGACCTCCTGGCCGGCGATGTCCGGCCCGGCTGCCTGCTGAACGGCTACGGCCCGACCGAGAGCACGACCGCCGCGCTCTTCCATCCCGTCGACGCCGTCGCGGCCGGCGACTGGACGGTGCCGATCGGCCGGCCGCTCACCAACACCTCGGCCTACGTCGTCGACCCCGCCTGGGGCCTCTCGCCGCTCGGCGCCGCGGGCGAGCTCTACCTGGGCGGGGACGGCCTGGCGCGCGGCTACCTGGGCCGGCCGGACCTCACCGCCGAGCGCTTCGTGCCCGACCCGTTCGGCGCCCCCGGCGCCCGGCTCTACCGCACGGGGGACCGGGTGCGCCAGCAGAGTGACGGCCGCTTCGAGTTCCTCGGCCGCCTCGACGGCCAGGTGAAGCTGCGGAGCTTCCGCATCGAGCTCGGCGAGATCGAGGCCGCTCTCGCCCGTCAGCCGGGCGTGCGGGAGGCGGTGGTCCTCCTGCGCCACGATCCTCCGGGCGATCCCCGGCTGGTCGGCTACTACGTCGCCGCCGAGGCGATCCC
>JAXDLD010000638.1:0-2551 GCA_034666805.1 Acidobacteriota bacterium | reverse complement strand
TGGAGGACGTCCAACTCCTGGTGCTCACCCCGGCGGGAGAGCTGGCGGGCATTGGGGAGATGGGGGAGATCGTCGTGCGGAGCCCTCATCTCGCGCGCGGTTACCTGAACGATTCGGGGCTGACCGCTGAGAAGTTCCGGCTCAATCCGGCCACCGGGACTATCGACGATCGCCTCTACCTTACCGGTGACCTCGGGCGCTACCTGCCGAACGGCGAGGTCACGTTCGCCGGCCGCGGCGACTTCCAGGTCAAGATCCGCGGCTTCCGGGTGGAGCCGGCGGAGATCGAGGCGGCGCTCGCCCGCCACCCGGCGGTCGCGGCAGCGGCGGCGTTGCTGCGGGAGGAGCGGGGGGAGCACTTCCTGGTGGCTCTCTTCGTGCCGTGCCCGGGCGAGGAGCCGACGCCCGCCGAACTGCGCGAGCATCTGCTACGGCAGCTTCCCTCTTATATGGTGCCGGCGGCCTTCACCCGGATTGCCGCCCTACCGCTCACCCCCAACGGCAAGCTCGACCGTCGTGTCCTGAAACACCTCGTCCCGGCGCTCTCCCAGATGGTGGGCGAGGCGTCAGGATCAGCTTATGCGGCCCCCCGCGATCCGCGGGAGGAGTTGCTCGCCCATCTCTGGGCAGGGCTCCTCGGCCTCGACCAGGTGGGGATCCATGACAACTTCTTCGCTCTCGGCGGCCACTCGCTCCTGGCGACCCGGCTGGTGTCGCGGGTGCGCGAGGTTTTCGGAGTCGAACTCCCCATACGGGCGCTGTTCGATACCCCGACCGTGGCCGGGCTCGCCGATTTACTCGCTGCATTGCTCGCGGCAGGAGCCGGGGACGCACCGCCGCCGCCGTTACGAGCCTTACCTCGGCAGGGCGAGCTCCCGCTCTCCTTCGCCCAGGAGCGGCTCTGGTTCCTCGACCGCCTGGCACCGGGAGAGGGGGCCTACAACATCAGCGCGGCGGTGCGCCTGACGGGGCCCCTCGACGTGGCGGCGTTCGGTGCCGCCCTGGGCGAGGTCGTGCGCCGGCACGAGGCTCTCCGCACCGGCTTCCGAGAAGGGGTCGAGGGGCGGCCAATCCAGGTGATCGGGGCCTGGCGCTTGCCCGGCTTGCCGGTGATCGACCTGTCGGTGCTTTCCGGAGGGTCCGGGGAGGCGCGCGAGGCGGCGGTCCTGCGTCTCGCGCGTGAGGAGGCGGGCCGGCCGTTCGACCTTACCTCCGGGCGGCTGGTACGGGTGGCCCTCCTGCGGCTTGCAAACCCTGGCAGTGAGCACGTGATTCTTCTCACTCTCCACCACATCGCTGCCGACGGTTGGTCGATGGGAGTTCTGGTGAGCGAGCTCGCGGCGCTCTACGGGGCCTTTCGTACGGGCCGGCCTTCGCCGCTGCCGGAGCTGCCGATCCAGTACGCGGACTTTGCCTTCTGGCAGCGGGCCTGGCTCTCCGGCCTAGCCCTGGAGGCGCAGATGGCCTATTGGCGGCGGGCGCTCGCCGGTGCCCCGACTCTCGCGCTGCCCACCGACCGGCCGCGGCCGGCCGTGCGGAGCTCGCGCGGCGCGCGTCGGCGGGTGGCGCTGCCGCCGGGCCTTTCGGAAGACCTGCAGCGGCTAGCCCACGGGAATGGGGCCACCCCCTTCATGGTCCTCCTTGCGGGTTTAGAGATCCTTCTCAGACGCCTGAGCGGTCAGGAGGACCTCCTGGTGGGCTCGCCCATCGCCAACCGCACCCACCGCGAGATCGAAGGGCTGATCGGCTTCTTCGTCAACACCCTCGTGCTGCGCGCGGATCTCGCCGGCGATCCCGACTTCCTGCGGTTCTCGGGCGCACCCGCGAGGTGACCCTCTCGGCGTACGCCCACCAGGATCTGCCCTTCGAGAAGCTGGTCTCTGAGCTGGCCCCGGTTCGGGATGTCAGCCGCACGCCGCTCTTCCAGGTGATGTTCAACCTGCAGAACACCGAGACGGCGGTACCGGGCTTTCCGGACCTCGCCGCCGAGCGGTTGGAGGTCGCGGGGGAGACGGCCCAATTCGATCTTACCCTGGCGCTGGGTCGTGGTGGAAAGGGTGGGTTCGTGGGTTCGATCGAATACAGCACCGACCTCCTCGACGGCACGACGATCGAGCGGATGGGCGGCCACTTCGAGACTCTCCTCGCGGGGATCACCGCGAATCCGGAAGCGTGCCTCTCGGATCTGCCTCTCCTCACCGGGCCGGAGCGCCAGGCCCTCGTGGAGTGGAACGCCACCGCGGCGAGCCCGGCTGCGGACGCCGGTCTGCACGAGTGGATCGCGGCCCCGGTTCGGCGGACGCCCGACACAGTAGCGGTGGTCTGCGAGGGGGAGGCACTCACCTACGGTGAGCTCGCGGCGAGGGCCGGCCTCCTCGCGCGGCACCTGCAGCGGCTGGGGGTGAGGCCGGAGGTAACGGTGGGGGTCTGCCTGGAGCGTTCGCTCGATCTGGTGGTGGGGCTGCTTGGGGTGCTCGAAGCCGGAGGCGCCTATCTGCCGCTCGACTCGGGCTATCCGCGAGAGCGCCTGGCTCACATGCTGGAGGACGGC
>JAXDLD010000637.1:0-8095 GCA_034666805.1 Acidobacteriota bacterium | reverse complement strand
GAGGGCGAGCCTCCCCCCCGGGGCGACCCCCAGCTCGCGCGCGGTCTGCCCGGCGATCAGGGCCGCGCCCGGTCGGGTGAGGAAGCCCTTGATGTCGATCTGAGAGCCGGACCCGCGCGAGCCCCGGCCTCCGCCCAGGCCCGCCAGATAGGGACGGAAGGGACCCTCGGCGAAGGGGTCGATCCCCAGCAGGTGGAGGGTCCGGCCGCCCTTGCCATGGGGTCCGCCGCCGGCCGTCACCCAGTCCTCGACCACCGGCGCCGCGGCTGTAACGCCCATTGCGAGCACCAGGCGGCGGTAGGCGTCGTCGGGGAGCCCCTCGGGTCCGGCGACCACCTGGTGCGTGGCGCGCCCGGTGACCGCCTCGGTCGAGAGGTCGAAAGCGAGGAGGGCGCTGGCGTTGGCGAGGTCGACCGCCACGACGACCGCCACTCCGAGGGCGACGCCTAAAACCGCGAGCCCCATCTGCCAGGGATGGCGGGTGAGATACCGCAGGCTCGATCGGTAGAGGAGGGGAGTCACGGTCGCGGCCCTGCCCGCTGGTCCTGACGCTGGTCCGGCGGTGCCGCCGGCAGCTCGACCAACCGGCACTCCTCGATGCGGAAGACCCGGTCGGCCAGGCCCACGACCTCGGGGCTGTGGGTGGCCATCACCAGGGTCTTGCCGGCGTTGCGGGTGAGGCGGTCGAGGATGCCGAGGACGGCGAGGCCGTTCTCGAGATCGAGGTTGCCCGTCGGCTCGTCGGCGAGGACCAAGAGGGGATCGTGGGCGAGGGCCCGCGCTACCGCCACCCGCTGCTGCTCGCCGCCGGAGAGGCGGTCGGGGAAGCTCGCGGCACGGTCGGCGAGGCCCACCTCGGCCAGGAGGTCGAGCGCCGCCCGCCGCGCTTCCGGCCACACCTTCCCCTTGAGCTCGAGCGGCAGGAGGAGGTTCTCTTCGACGGTGAGGGTGGGGATCAGGTTGAAGAACTGGAAGACGAAGCCGATCTTGTCGCGGCGGAAGAGCGTGCGCTCGCGTTCCTTCAAGCGGGTGAGGGGGACGCCGTCGATCACCACCTCGCCGGAGCTCGGGAGGTCGATGCCGGAGAGGAGGTTCAGGAGGGTCGATTTGCCGGTGCCGCTCTTGCCCACCAGCACGGCGATCTCGCCGCGGAAGAGGGTGGCGTTGGCCCCGCGCAGCACGGCGCGCTCCCTCCCGCCTTCCTCATAGGTCCGGGAGAGGTCCCGGATCTCGATCAGAGTCTCGCCCCGCGCCGCCATCGCCCCGGCATGCTACATCAGAGGAGGCTGTCCCTCCTTGGCGGGTCCGAGGCACCTTAGAGCTAGAGACACTTACATTCGCCTGTCGAGCCCCATCTCTCCGGGTCGCCCGCGATCGGCGCCCGTGATCGGGATGACGAATCCAGGCCGGCAGGCCAGCGAGGTTGCTGCACCTGCACCCCCTTCGGGGTCAGCAGGTCTGTTTTCTTGGGGCGCCTCCGCGGTGCCCCATTTTTTTGCGCCCTGGTCTCCAAGCGGGCGGTGATAAGCTCTCCCGATCATGGCGAACGAGACGGATCGGCTGGGCGCGGGCGGCACTCCCGGTGGGGTGGGCGAGTTCCTGATCGGGCTCGTGATGGCGGTCGTCGGCGGCTACCTGCTGACCAACCAGGTGACGGTGACGGGCGGCTTCGGCACCCTCTGGGGCTACAGCAGCTTCGGCTTGTCGCTCGTGCCGTTCCTCCTGGGCGTCGCCATCCTCTTCTTCAACGGCCGCTCGATCCTCGGCTGGCTCCTGCTCTTGGCCGGCCTGGCGATCATCTTCGCCGGCATCCTCATGAACCTGCACATCTACTTCCAGCCGACGAGCCTCTTCAACACCTTGATGATGCTGGTGCTCCTGGCCGGCGGTGTCGGTCTCCTCGCCCGCTCGTTGCGGGCCCACGGGTGAGGCCCCTCAGCTCAACCACTTGGCGACCATGTTTGGGTGGAGCGCCCACCCGAAGAAGCCGGCGGCGTCCATGAGGACCCCGAAGCCGGCGAAGGCGACGGCGATCCAGACCAGCCACCACCTGCGGGTGAGGGCGCTGATGCCGAGGAGGGCGATGGCGACGTTGAGGCCCGCCTCGGCCATGTCGAACTGGTCGTCGTGGACGTTCAGGCGGTCGTACTCCTCCTCGTATCCTTTGGCCTGGCGCTGAATCTCCGCCTTCTCCTTCTCGTACTTGGCGACCTGGGCCTGGTAGAAGGCGATCTTCTTGTCAAGCAGGGCACGGGCCTCGGGATTGGCGCCGGGGTTGAGCTCCTGCTGCAGTTGGAGCTGGTCGCGGATGCTCTCGGCGAGGTGCCCCTTGGTGCTCTTCGCCTGGTAGAAGGACCAGGCGTCCACCCGGTTCGACTGCGCCTGCTGCATGGCCTGGACGATGTTTCCGTCCTTGATGTTCCCCACCGCCATGATGGTGGCGAGGAGCGCCACCAGGGCGGCGACGACGGTGTTGAGGCGCGACGTCTCCGGGCTCTCCGGCCCCGCGGCGGCTTCCGGCATCGATTCTCCTACCCCTTCTTTCCCTGCTTCCAGCCCGTCCACCCCGGCCCCCGCACCACCCGGCCGGCGGCGGCGCCGGTGGGCTCGCCGTCCTTCAGCACCTGGATGCCGTTCACGAAGACGTGGCGGACGCCGGTCGCGTACTGGTGGGGCTTGTCGTAGGTGGCGTGGTCGGCGATCGTCGCCGGGTCGAAGAGGACGAGGTCGGCGTAGTAGCCGGGCGCGAGCCGCCCGCGGTGGTCGATCTTCAGGTTCCCGGCCGGTAGCGAGGTCAGCTTGCGGATCGCCTCCGCCAGCGGGAGCGCCTTCTCCTCGCGCACGTATTTCCCCAGGAGGCGGGCGACGTTGCCATAGGCGCGCGGGTGGTTGTTCGATTTGAGGAACGCCCCTTCGGTCGACGGCGCCCCCTCGTCCGAGCCGAAGCTCACCCAGGGGAGGGCGGTCTCGCGGCGCACGTTGTCCTCCGACATGAGGAGGTAGATCGTCCCCACCCGGCTGCCGTCCTCGACCACCAGGTCCATGGCGGTCTGGGCCGGCGACTTGCCGCGCAGCTTGGCGATCTCGGCCAGGGTCTTGCCGGTCAGGGGTTTGAGCGCCGGGTTCTTGAAGGCGACCAGGAGCACTCCGTCCGCTCCGGCGGCGCGGTAGAGGTTCTCCCAGGCGTCCGCGGGCTCGTTCATCTCGCGCTCCACCCGGGCGCGGGTCGCCGGATCCTTCAAGCGTCCGGTCCAGGCTTCGAGCCCGCCCTCCTGCACCCAGGGCGGCATGGCGGCGTCGAGCCCCGTGGCTCCGGCGGTGTAGGTGTACATGTCCGCTGTAATGGCGAGCCCGGAGGCGCGCGCGGCCTCGACCTTCTTGATGGCGGCGTCGAGCTTCCCCCAGTTGTCGCGGCCGGCGGCCTTGAGATGATAGATCTCGGCCCGCACCCCGGCGCTCCTGGCGATCTCGATCAGCTCGTCAATCGCCTCGAGGAACCGGTTGCCTTCGCTCCGCATGTGGGAGATGTACATGCCGCCGTAGGGAGCGGAGGCCCTGGCGAGCTCGACCAGCTCCGGGGTCTTGGCGTAGAAGGCGGGGGCGTAGATGAGCGACGACCCCACCCCGAGCGCCCCCTCCTCCATGGCCGCTCGGACGAGAGCGCGCATGCGCTCCAGCTCCGCCGGGGTGGGTGGCCGGTCGGCGTAGCCCAACTCATGGACGCGGACGGTGGTGGCGCCCACGAAGGAGGCGACGTTGGGGGCGATGCCGCGCGCCGCGAGGTGGTCCAGGTACTCGCCCAGGGTGTTCCAGGTGACGTCGAACTTCAGGTCCCCCTGCTGCTCGGTCATCTCCTTCTTCATGGCCGGGTTGAGCGGGCCCATGGAGCTCCCCTCGCCCATGACCTCGAGCGTCACCCCCTGGCGGATGTCGCTCTGGGCGCGACCGTCGACTAAGAGGGTGTCGGTCGCCCAGCTCAGCATGTTGATAAAGCCGGGAGCGATAGCGAGGCCCTTGGCGTCGATCTCCTTCCTGCCGATCGTCTTGCCGAGCGCCCCCACCCCGATGATCCGGTCGCCGTCGACCGCCACGTCGCCCATATAGGGCTTGCCGCCCGAGCCGTCGTAGATCGTGGCGTTGCGGATAACGAGGTCGCGAAGGATCGACGGTGGGGTTGCGAGCGCACCTGCCGCGAGCGTAAGGGCGGTAAGGGGAAGCAGCCAGGCAACGAGTTTTCTCATACGGGTCTCGAAGATTAACATCCTCGGGCCGCTGAACACAGGTGCCGCCTCACCACCTCCCAGCCAGCGGAATCCACCCCGCCCCCGCCTGCCCGAAGCGGAACAGGAGGTCGTCCGGGCCGCGGGAGAGGCTGTTCCGCAGATGGAAAGTCGCGGTCGCGGCGTCGTAGAGGCCCACCCCCGCCTCGCCGTCGCCGTCCCAGTCGCCGGCAATGGGGAGCCATCCGGCGTTCGGGGCGCCGAAGCGGAAGCGGAGGTCGGCGTTCCCGCCGGTCAAGCTATTCTTCAAGAAGAAGATGCCGCGCGCCGGATCGTAGAGGCCGACCGTGGTCTTGCCGTCGCCGTCCCAGTCGCCGGCGATGGGAAGCCAGCCGCCGCCCGGGGGGCCGAAGGCGAGGACGACGTCGAAGCCTCGGCCGGTGAGGCGGTTCTTCAGGTAGAAGGTCGAGGTCGCGGGGTCGTAGAGGCCGACGCCGTCCCTGCCGTCGCCGTCCCAGTCGCCCACTAAGGGAATGCTGGCGTCGCCGGGGGCGTCGACGCCGAGGAGAATGTCGGCGGCGCCCCCGGAGAGGCTGTTCTTGAGCCGGAAGAGGCCGCGCGCCCCGTCCCAGAGGCCGATCGTGGTCTTGCCGTCGCCGTTCCAGTCGCCAGCGAGCGGCACCCAGCGGTCGGGGATGGGGCCGAAGCGGACGGCGCGGGACTCCGGGCCCGTGGTATTGGCGTCCTTCAAGAGGAAACGCGAGCCGGCGGGGTCGAAGAGGGCGACGGTCGCGGGTGCCTGCCCGCCGCCTCCACCGCCACCCCCCCCGCCGGTATCGGTCGAGACGAGCTGGTAGAGCGAATCGCTCGTCGCGAGGTAGATCTCGCCGTCCCTGTCCTCGCCGAAGGTGTTGAGCGACTTCGCGGTGCCGGGGATGGTGCGCACCGGCCAGGCGCCGCCGGCCCGCTCCGTGCTCCACAGGCGGCCGGTGCAGAGGTCGCCGAAGACGTAGGCGCCGGCGAGACCGGGGATGCGCGAGCCGCGGTAGACGTAGCCGCCGATCACCGCGCACTCCCCCTCGCCATGGCCGTAATCGAGGACCGGGCGGGTGAGGAGGGGCGAGCCGCAGGGGGGCGTCGTGGCCGGGCAGGCCTGGGTCGAGAAGCAGGCGTTCCCCTCCATCACCTTCCAGCCGTAGTTCTGGCCGCCCGGGCTCCCCGCCGGCTGGAAGTCGATCTCCTCGCGCGCGCTCTGTCCGACGTCGGCGATATAGAGGTCGTGGGTCTGGCGGTCGAAGGAGAAGCGCCAGGGGTTGCGCAGGCCGATGGCCCAGGTCTCCGGCGGAAAGGCGGTACCACGGAAGGGGTTGCTCGGCGGAATGCCGTAGAAGGGGGAGGTCGCCACGTCGACGTCGATCCGCAGGAGCTTCCCCAGGAGATCGTCGCCGCGCTGGGCCCGGCAGGCGGGGTCGCCGCCCGAGCCGCCGTCCCCCATCCCGATGTAGAGATAGCCGTCAGGGCCGAACTGCAGCTCGCCGCCGTTGTGGTTGGGGAAGGGCTGGGGGATGTGGAGAAGGATCTGCTCGGAAGCCGGAAGCGCGAGATTGGGATCGCCGGGGGAGACCTGGTAGCGGGCGATCACCGTGTCGCCTCGGGTGTCCGTGTAGTCAACGAAGAAGAGGCCGTTCTGGGCGTAACGCGGATGGAAGGCGACCGAGAGGAGCCCGCGCTCGTCACAGCAGCTCAGCCGGTCGTGGATGTCGAGGAAGGGCCGCGACATGACCTGCCCGTTAACCAGAATGACGATCCGGCCCGGTTGCAAGGTGAGAAAGAGCCGGGAGTCCCCGGCGTTGACGATCGAGGTCGGATGGTCGAGCCCGGAGGCGACGAGCTGGAGCGCCACGGGCCGCGGCGGGCCGCTGATCGGCAGGGGATCCGCGGCGGCGGGCCGATTGGGGGAGAGGGCGAGGAGGAGGGCGAGGGCGAGACCCTGGGTGTTGCGCATGCCGGGCTTTCCTGCAACCCGCCTGCCCGCCCGCCTGCCCACCGGCCGGCCCAGATGCTACGATCGTCCGGTGAAAATCGCCGACGGCCTCGACATCCCCGACGAGGAGCTCTCCTTCGTCACCTCGCGGAGCGGCGGCCCCGGCGGGCAGAACGTCAACAAGCTGGAGACCCGGGTGACGGTGCGCTTCGACCTTGCCCGCTCGCCCGCGCTCACCGAGGAGCAGCGGGTCCGGATCGCGGAACGCCTGGCGACCCGGGTGACGAAGGACGGCATCTTCCAGGTCACCTCCCAGCGCCACCGCACCCAGGGGGCCAACCGGGAGGCCGCCGTCCTCCGCTTCGCCGAGCTCCTCGCTGGGGCCTTGCACGAGGAGGCGCCGAGGCGACCCACCCGCGCCACCCGCGCCTCGCGGCAGCGGCGGCTGGAGGAGAAGAAGCGGCAGGGACGGCGCAAGCAGGAGCGGGCGGGGCGGATGCCGCCGGAGTAGCCATGCCAAGCCCACTCTTTAGCGAAGCCGATTTAGCCGCCGTCCGCGGCGCCGTCGCGGCGGCGGAGAAGGGGACCTCGGGGGAGATCGTCCCCTACGTCGTCCCGGCGAGCGACGAGTACGCGGGGGCGGTATGGAAGGGGGCGACCCTGGGCGCGCTCGCCGGGGCTCTCGCGGCCTGGGCGCTCCACCGCTGGGGCGATTTCTGGGGCGCCTCCCGCTTCCTCTGGATGGTGGTGCCCCCCGCCGCGGGTGCCGCCCTGGGCTACCTCGCGGCCCACCTCGGCCCGCTCCGCCGCTTCCTCGCCGGGCACCACGCGATCGAACGGCGAGTCCAGGAACGGGCCGCCGCCGCCTTCCTCGAACAGGAGGTCTTTCGCACCCGGGACCGCACCGGCATCCTCCTCTTCCTCTCCCTCTTCGAGCGCCGGGTGGTGGTGCTCGGCGACTCCGGCATCCACCAGCAGGTCCAGCCGGGGGAGTGGGAGGTCGTCGTGCGGCACGTGGTCTCCGGCCTGGGCGGGAGTGGGGCCGGCAACCCCACGGCGGCCCTCGTCGCCGCCATCCGGGAGTGCGGCGAGATCCTCGCCCGGCACGGCCTGCCCCCCCGGCCGGACGACGCCGACGAGCTGTCGAACGACCTGCGGCTGGAGGAGCGCTAGATGAACGGGCTCCTCCGGCGGGCCGCCCTTGCCCTGCTCCTCCTCGTCCTCCTCGCGCCCCCAGCGCTCGCGGCGCGGGACGTGCCCTTCCTCGCCGGGCGGGTGAACGACACCGCCGGGATGCTCTCGCCCGCCGCCCGGCAGCGGATCGAGGCGAAGCTCGCCGACCTGGAGAAGCAGACCGGCGCCCAGGTGGCGGTGCTGACCATCGACAGCCTGAACGGCGATGCCCTGGAGGACTACTCGGTCAAGGCCGCCAAGACCTGGAAGCTCGGCCAGCAGGGGAAGAACAACGGCGTCCTTCTCCTCCTGGTCAAGAACGACCGGAAGATGCGCATCGAGGTCGGCTACGGTCTCGAGCCGCAGCTCACCGACCTCCAGACCCACGTCATCCTCGACGAGATCGTCCGTCCCGCCTTCCAGAGCGGCGACTTCGACGGCGGGATCGAGAAGGGGGCCGACGCCATCGCCTCGGCGGTGCGCGGGCAGGGGGTGCCGAAGAGTATCGGCAAACCGACGGATGAGGGCCCCGCCAACCTGCCGGCCGGGCCGCGGGGTGGCTTCTCCGTCTTCTTCCTCCTCATCGTGGGGGTCTTCTCGTTCGTCGCCTTGACGACCCGGGGCTTCCAGAGCTGGTTCTTCTACCTCTTCCTCACCCCGTTCTACTACTTCCTGGGCGGGGCGACCCTCGGCCTCATCCTGGCCGGCGCCTGGCTCG
>JAXDLD010000636.1:0-5681 GCA_034666805.1 Acidobacteriota bacterium | reverse complement strand
GGCGACTGCCTCCAGGTGGTGCCAGACCTGCCGCATGCGGACCCGCCCCGGCCCGGCACCGGCGGCGACCTGCTGCAGGGTCACGTTCGCGAGACCGTTCCGTTCGACATTGGCGGCGAGGATCGCGCAGGCCACGGGGGAGGGATCGAGGGCGAGGGCGAGCGCGTCCGGCCGCCCCTGGGCGAAGGCGAGGGCGAAGACGCCGTGGCAGGCGCCGACATCCAAGAAGCGGCGGCAGGCGCCCATCTCCCGGGTGAAGGCGTCGAGCTCCCGGGACATCTCGACCGAGCGGAAGCAGAAGTGTTCGAAGGGTTCGCGCGAGCGTGGATCGATCGCCAGCCGGAGGCCGGGGCGGAGCACGATCTCGTCGCTCCCCGCCCCCTCGTTCCAGCCCCGGAACCGGGCCGCCCGCCGGAGCCGCCGCGGGTCCCATCGCCCTAGTCGATGCCAGAGGGTGTAGAGGCCGTCCAGGCGGAGGGCGGTCAGGACCCGGCGGAGGCGGGCTTTCAGTTGGCGCATCCGCTCTCCGGCCGATCCCCGCGCGCCCACTCCCTCATTACCCTGTCGCTGACGACGTTGAGGTTGGCGTTCGAGACTTCCTGGGTGACGACCTTCGAGACCTGGAACCCGGTCCATCCGAGGACGACGTCGACGAGATCGGCGAGGGAGTAGGCGTCCGGGTGGTACTCGATGGCCAGTGAATCGATCTTCTCCAGGGTGGCGCGGTCGAGCGAGCGCAGGATGTCGAGCTCGCTCCCTTCACAGTCGAGCTTGAGCAGCCGGATACGTTCGATCCCCAACCTGGCGACGATCCCGGGAAGGGTCTCAGTGCGCACCTGGATCATCCCGGTGACCGCCAGCCGGTTGGCGCTCGCGAAGCGGTCGCTGAAAGTGCTCATCCCGCCGCCCAGCTCGTCGGCCGTGTTGAGCCGGGCGGTCCCTTCGCTCCCGGCCACCGCCCAGGGAAAGGCGCGGATCCGGTCGCCGAGCCCGTTGGCGGCGATGTTCGCGGTCAGGAAGGGGTAGGTGGCGGGATCGGGCTCGAAGGCGACCACCTGGGCGCCTCTCTGGGCGAAGTAGCAGCAGGTGAAGCCGTGGTTGGCCCCCACGTCCACCACCAGGTCGCCGCGGCGGACCGGGGCGGTGGGGATGTCGTAGATCCGGGAGTGGAAGATCTCGCCGAGCATCCGGTCGGCGCCGTGCCGGCAGCGGAAGCGGAGCCCGGTCTCCCGGTCGGCGACGGTGACGACCGGCCGGCCGGTGACCCGCTGGGCGAGGAGGCTTAAGGGGTTCCGGTAATTGAAATGGGCCTTGGCGAGGCGCTGGAGCAGGCGGGCGATCATGGCTGGGGCCTCCTGAGCTTCAGCCGCGGCGGAGGACGATGTCGCCCAGGACCAGCCGGTCCATGCGGGTGCGGAGGAAGCAGTCGAGCGCCTCGCCGGGGGTGTTGACGATCGGCTCGTTCTCGTTAAAAGAGGTGTTGAGCACCATGGGCACACCGGTCCGCTCGAAGAAGGCGTGGATGAGCTTCCAGTAGCGCGGGTTGGTGCGCGCCGAGACCGTCTGCAGGCGGCCGGTGCCGTCGACGTGGGTGACCGCCGGGATGAGCGCTCGTTTCTCGGGGCGGATGGGGTAGACCTTGATCATGAACGGGTCGGGGTAGTCGATCGTGAACCACTCGGCCGTCCGCTCTTCGAGGATCGAGGGGGCGAAGGGGCGGAAGGACTCGCGGCGCTTGATCTTCAGGTTCAGGAGGTCCTTCATGTCGGCCCGGCGGGGATCGGCGACGATCGAACGGTTGCCGAGCGCGCGCGGCCCCCACTCCGAGCGCCCCTGGTACCAGCCGACGACGGCGCCGGCCGCGATCGCCTCCGCGGTCGTCGCGGCCAGGCGGTCCTCGTCGGCCACGGTCTCGACCTGGATGTCCCCGTAGACGCCGTCCCGGCCCCCCGACTCCGGGAGGCGCTCGGCCAGGGCCCGCCGGATCTCCTCCAGGCCGTAGCGCGGGCCCCAGTAGCAATGGTCCATCACCCACTCCCGGCGCCCGCCGTGGACGGCGTGGTGGACGTAGAGGGCGGCCCCCAGGGCGGTCCCGGCGTCGCCGGCCGCGGCCTGGATGTAGACGTCTTCGATGTCGGTCTCGGCGAAGAGCTTGCCGTTGGCGAGCGAGTTCATGGCGCAGCCGCCGGCTAAAGTCAGCCGTTTCAATCCCACCCGTTTCTGGAGCGCGCGGACGAGGGCGAAGAAGCGCTCCTCGTAGACCCGCTGGAGGGAGGCGGCGAGATCTTTGTGCCGCTGGGTGAGCTCCTCGTCCGGCCGGCGGCGGGGCCCCAGCAGCTCTTCCAAAGCCGGGGTGAAGACGATCCCTTGGGTCGGCGCGCCGTCCTCCCAGCTCATCTCGACCCCCTCCGAGAGATGGCGGAAGTAGCGCAGGTCGAGCCGGAAGGTGCCGTCGGACCGGCCCGGCACGACCTTGGCGATCTGCCCGGCGAAGGTGGGCTCGCCGTAAGCCGCGAGGCCCATCACCTTGTACTCGTCGCCGAAGTTAAGGAAGCCCAGGAACTGGGTGAGAGCGGTGTAGAAGAGCCCCAGCGAGTGCGGAAAGCAGACCCGTTGCAGCACCTCGACGGAGCTCCCGCGGCCGACCGCCAGCATGGTCGAGACGAAGTCGCCGAAGCCGTCCACGGTCAGGCAGAGGGCCTCCTCGAAGGGCGAGCAGAAGAAGGCCGAGCCGATGTGGGCCAGGTGGTGCTCGACGGAATGGAGCCGCGGCGCCTTCCCTTGGCCGAAGGTGCTGGCGATGCGCTCTTCGAGGGTCCCGATCTGCGCCAGATTCCTGACCCGCGAGGCGGCGCGGCCGAGGCTCCGCGGGTGGGTGAGGGCCAGGGCCGCCTTGCGCAGGAGGTAGGCCCGCGGCTGCCGCGACACGGCGAGATCGGAGACCGCTCCCAGGTCTCCTCCCAGCTCTCCCAGGCAGTAGCGCAGGGCCTGCTCCGGGAAGCCGGCCCAGTGCTTGATCCGGCGGAAGCGCTCCTCTTCGACCCCGGCGACGAAGCGGCCGTCGACCACCGCGGCGGCCGAGGCGTCGGCATGGAATGCGGAAAGACCGAGAATCCGTCTCATCTCGAGAAGGACCTCGCGGCCGCGGTGGCTAAGGGCGGCCCGGGGGCCGCGCCGAGGAGGCGCTGTCGATCGCCGCGCAGGGCCAGGAAGTACTCCTGCTTCTGGGTCAGGGTGGCGGCCAGGTAGCGATAGGAGATCCGGTAGGAATTGAGGTCCAGGGATCGCGCGAGGCTCGACGCCTGCTCGGCGGTCACGTAGAGGAATTCGGGCTGGGCGGCGGCGAGGACCCGCAGGCGCTCCTCGGAAGAGAGGGCCGCGAGCCGGCGGCCGTTGACGAGTCCGCTGAAGTCGAGGATGCGGCCCTGGGTGAAGAAGGCGATGAAACCGATGTCGAAGCCCGCTCCGGTGGTGGCCTTGAGCCGTTCCAGGTGCTCGCTCCGCATGGCGAGGAACATCCGGTTGCGCTGGTCGAGAATACGGGCGACCGCCGGGGCCTCGAAGACCCAGGCCAGGAGGATCGCCGCCGCCGCGATGCCGGCGAGAGCTCGGTAGCGGCGGGGCTGGGTCCGCGTCGTGGGGGATTCGGAGGTGTCGTCCCCCGGGTGGTCCAGGAGCCTCAGGTTCCAGAAGATGAGGAAGACATAGATCCAGATCAGATAGCGGACTCCGTGAAGGATCTGGCCGCGCCGGGCGATGATCGCGATTGTACAGGGGAGCAGGAGGTTGCAGAGGGCCAGGGCCGAGCGCCCGCGGGGCTCCGACTTCAGCAGCCCCCAGAGGAGGGTCGCGAGCCAGAGCAGGGCGAGGCCGAGCCCCAGGGTGAGCGAGGCGGCGCTGGAGCGTCCGACCTGCATCGCGGCCTCGGCGTAGGTCGAGGGGGCCGCCTGTTTCGCCAGGGCGGTATCGGGGAGGACATGGCCGAAGAGGGCCACGAGGAGGGCGAGGCTGGCGAGCCCTCCCAGCGCGAGGGGAAGGTGACGGCGCGCCAAGTGGCGGACGGGGAGAAGAGGCGCCGCCCCCAGGACGGCGAAAAAGATCCCCAGGCAGAGCTCGATCCGGGTGAGGGCGAGAACGGCGCCGAAGCCCAGGAGCCACAAGGGGTTCGATCGTCCCGGGTTCCGCTCCAGGGCGACCAGGGCGAGGACCGCGGCCAAGGCGGCGGTGAGGCTCGTCTCCATGCCGTCTGTCAGCCAGCGCAGGGCCATGGGGCTGCCGAGGGTGACGACGAGGAGCAGCCAGAGGGGGCGGTGGCGCGCCGACCGCGAGGCGCGGACGCAGGTGATCGCCAGGAGCAGCAGATAGAAGACGACGGAGACGAGCTTCGGGAGCAGGGGGCCGCGATCGAGAGCGGCGAGGACGGCGAGGAGACCCACGAAGAGGGGGCTCGACGAACCGTAGGAGGGGGTCACGCCGTCGAAGCTCAGGAAACCCGTCCGCAGGAGGAGGTGCGCGAAGCGGAGGTGGATCAGGGCGTCGTCCAGGAGCGCGTAGCGGCCGAGCCAGATCCAGGCCGCGACCCAGGCCGAAAGGATCGCCAGGCCCGCCAGCTCCACCCCTCGCGGTTTCCTGAGGAGTGGCCTCACGACCGTTCTCCAGGAGGCGGGCTCTCCCGCAGCAATTCCGCCAGGCGCACGTCGACCACCAGCCGGAACCAGAAAGCCTGGAGGAAGTGGAAGAGGAAGCCCGTGCCGCCGTCCAGAATGCCGAGGAGGAAGAAGTAACGGTAGAGGAAGTAAAGGCAAGGCCGGAGGAAAAGCGGCATCCGGTAGTAACGGGTTTTGAGCCAAAGGGTCCTCTCGTCCGCGGTGCCGAAGAACCGTGGGGTGAGCTTCCAGGGCAGGTGGGTCCGCCGCCTGAGGAGCTCCTCGTGAGCGAAGGCGTCGGCGTAGCGCAGGTGCTTTTCCAGGTAGAAGAGGATCTGGTCCTCCTTCTTGTTCCACTCCTCCAACGGAGCGCGGAGGCGGCCGACCTTGCCGCGCACGTAGACCCTGGTGTCCTGCTCCGCGGGGTCGAGCTCGGAGCGGCTCCGCCGGAAGAGCTTCAGAAGGTACTTGCTGCCGTAGCCGCCGAAGCGCAGCGGGTGGCCGCGGAAGATCTGGCTGCGGCGGATGTAGAAGCCGCTCTCGGCGATGTCGGCGGCATTGGCGAGCGCCGGTTGCTTGAGCAGCGCCGCGATCTCCTCCCGGAGTGCCGGGGGCACGGCCTGGTCGGCCTCCAGGATCAGCACCCACTCGTTGCGCAGCGGCAGGTGGTCGAGCGCCCACTGGAAGATCCAGGGGATGATCCGGGCGTGGTCGTAGGGGAGCTCGACGACCGCATCGGCGTAGCGGCAGGCGATGTCGCGGGTGCGGTCGCTGCTCTCCGAGTCGACGACGAAGATCTGGTCGGCCCAGCCGTGGACGGAGACGAGGCAGCGCTCGACGTTCTTCTCCTCATTACGGGTGACGACGAGGACCGAGAGGGGGATCACCAGGCGAGGTCTCCAGAGACGCGGGCGGCGGCCTCTTGCAGGGATTGCCAGGCCGCGGGGTAGTCCCAGCGGGCGAGGACAATGCGGTTGGCCGCCGCGACCTCCGCGGGATCGAGAGCTAGGGACGCCGTCACGCGGCGCGCCAGCT
>JAXDLD010000635.1:0-6088 GCA_034666805.1 Acidobacteriota bacterium | reverse complement strand
TCAACACCCCTTCGACCGAGCGCAGGGTTCCGCTCTTCGCCACCCGCTCGACCGTCTCGACGACCGGCACGCCGCCGCCCACCGTCGCCGAATAGGCGAGGTGCGCCGCGTGCGCCGCGGCGAGATCGGCCAGGTGGCGGCCGTTGGTGGCCATCACCGCCTTGTTCGCCGTCACCACGTCACGGCCGGCCTCCAAGGCCGCCGCGACGAGGTCGGAGGCCGGGTGCTCGCCGCCGATCGCCTCGACGACGACGTCGCTCGGCAGGGCGAGGACGGCCCAGGGATCGCTCGACAGGAGCTCCGGCGGCACCCCCTCGCCGCGGTGCTTCCTGGGGTCGCGCACGGCGATGCCGGCAACCGTGAAGCGCCCGGGCCGGGCGGTCAGGTAGCGGTAGACGCCCAGGCCCACGGTGCCGAGCCCGAGGAGGGTGACGCGGAGCGGCGGCCGCGCCGCCGCCCGCTCGGCCAGGCGCGAAGGGCCGGGCCCCACCACCGTGTGCTCGGCGACATAGGGAGAGGTGATCTCGAGCGAGAGCCGGAAACGCTCGGCGTAGTGGAGAGCCTTCTCCTGCACGACCCCGCCGCCCAGGAGCCGCGCGTCCTCCCAGGAGACGGAGAGGAAGCGCCGCGGCGCCAAGTGCGAGGCGGGGTCGGACTCGTAGAGCCCATCGACGTCCTTGATCAGCCGGCAGCACTCGGCTCCGAGCTGGTGGGCGATGAAGAGGGCGGAGAAGTCCGAGCCGCCGCGGCCGAGGAGCGTCGTGCGCCCCTCCGCGTCCTGCCCCACGAAGCCGGAGAGCACGACGACCGGCCGGTGCTCGAGGACGCGGAAGAGCTCGCGCCGGTTGATCTCGCGCGGCTTGGCGTCGAGCACCGGCCCCTCGGTGCGCAGGCTGACCCGGCCCGGGTCGAGGAGGCTCGCGGGGATGCCGGCGCGGTCGAGCGCGATCGCCAGGAGGGCCGCGGTGGTGGCCTCGCCGGTGGCGAGGAGGGCGGCCAAGCCCGTGGGCTCGGGGCTCCCGGAAAGGCTATGGGCGAGGGAGAGCAGACGGTCGGTGGTCGGCCCCATGGCCGAGACTACCGCCACCACCCGCTTGCCCTGGCGCAGGCAGCGATAGATCTCATGCACGGCGACCGGAATGTCCGCCGCTTCCGCGAGAACCGAGCTGCCGAACTTGAGAACGACGATGGGATCGCTGCTCATGACCTCTCCTTCTGCTGTTCCTACGACTGGAGGGCCCGCTCCAGATCTGCGATCAGATCGTTGGGGTCTTCGAGACCCACCGACAGGCGGACCAGGCCGTCGCCGATGCCGATCGCCGCGCGCTCGGCGGCCGGGATCGGGGCGTGCGTCATGGTCGCCGGGTGGGTGATCAGGGTCTCGACCGCGCCCAGGTTCTCGGCCAGCGAACAGAGGGAGACCGAGTTCATCACCCGGATGCCGGCTTCGCTGCCGCCAAAGACCTCGAAGGCGATCATACCGCCGCCGTTTTTCTGCTGCCGGCGCGCCAGCTCGACCTGGGGGAACGAGTCGAGGAAGGGATAGGCGACCCGCTCGACCCGCGGATGGGACTCCAGGAAGCGGGCGACCGCCAGGGCGTTCTGGGCGTGCCGCTCCATGCGGAGCGGCAGGGTCTTCAAGCCGCGCAGGGTGAGCCAGGCCTCGAAGGGGGCCTGGATGCAGCCGACGGCGTTCTGCAGGAAGCGGATGCGGTCGGCGAGCGCGGGATCGCGGGTCAGGAGGGCGCCGCCGACCGTCGAGTTGTGCCCCTCGATGTACTTGGTGGTCGAGTAGAGGACGATATCGGCGCCCAGCTCGAGCGGCTCCTGGATGCTCGGCAGGAGCGTGTTGTCGACCGCGAGGAGTGCGCCGGCGGCGTGCGCGGCGGCGGCGGCGGCGGCGAGGTCCGTGAGCTTCAAGGTCGGGTTGGCCGGCGACTCGACGAGGAAGAGCCGGGTCTCCGGGCGCCAGGCGGCGGCGAGCGCCGCCGGGTCGCCGGGATCGACGAAGGTGGCGGCGACCCCGAGGTCGGCGAACACCTGGCGCAGCAGGCGGACGGTGCCGCCGTAGACGACGTCCGAGACCACGGCGTGGTCCCCCCCCTTCAAGGTGGCGAGGAAGAGGACGGTGAGCGCCGCCATGCCGGTCGCGAAGCAGGCGGCCGGGAGGGCCCGGTCGAGCTCGCCCAAGTTGCGCTCCAGGGCGGCCACCGTGGGGTTGCGCGTACGGCTGTAGGTGAACCCCTTGTCCTTCCCCACCGCCTCCTGGACGTAGGTCGTCGACTGGTAGATCGGCGTCAGGATGGCCCCGGTCGAGGGGTCGGGAGCGAGCCCCCCGTGGATCAGGCGGGTGAACAGCTGGTGCGTCGGATCGGAAGCCATGGACCTCTCCCGGGGGACCTCCCCCGTTCCTCACGGTTACACTCCTAGTGCCGGAACTCGCCCGATCCGGGTCGCGGACTGGAATGTGGCACGAAGGTTGACGAGTTACGCCGGCCAGGAGGTAGCACCTCGATGACGCGAATGATCCTCACCCGCCTCGCTCTCCCGCTCGCTCTGCTGGCCCTCTTGGGGATGCCGGGGCTGCCGGCGACGGCCCAAAAAGCGAAGACGGCAAAGACGACGAAAAAGGCCGCCCCGGCGGCGAAGCCGACATCGGCGGCATCGGCGGCAGCGGCGGCATCGGCGGGGACGGCGCCGTCCTCCGGCCCGGCCCCCGAAACCCTGACCTTCGGGCGTTTCGGCACGGTCACCCTCTACCGGCAGACGCCGAACCCCCGGCATGTCGTCCTCTTCGTCTCGGGGGACGGCGGCTGGAACCTCGGGGTGATCGACATGGCGCACGCGCTGGCCGACCTGGACGCCCTCGTCGTTGGGGTCGACATCCGCCAGTACTTGAAGTCGGCGGAGGCGGCGAAGGACCGCTGCACGAGCGCCGCGGTCGACTTCGAGGGCCTCTCGCAGTTCGTGCAGAAGAAGCTCAACCGCCCCGACTACACGCCGCCGGTCCTCGTCGGCTACTCCTCGGGGGCGACCCTGGTCTACGCCACCCTGGTCCAGGCGCCCTTGAACACGTTCAAGGGGGCGATCAGCCTGGGCTTCTGCCCGGACCTGCCGCTCACCAAGCCCTTCTGCGCCGGCAACGGCCTGACCTTCGAGCCCGGCCCCAAGGGCAAGGGTTACAACTTCCTCCCCTCGGCCCAGCTCGAGAGCCCCTTCGTCGCCCTCCAGGGGACGATCGACGAGACCTGCCTGCCCAACGAGACCGCGGCTTACTTGAAGAAGGTCAAGAACGGCGAGATCGTCCTGCTGCCCAAGGTCGGCCACGGCTTTTCGGTCCAGCCACGCTGGATGCCGCAGTTCAAGGAGGCCTTCGGCCGGATGACCCAGGGCGACGCCAAGCCCGCCGGCAGCTCGCCGAGGGCGGCGGGAGGGAGCGGAGGCACCGGCGCCGTGCCGGCGAGCACCGGCAACCGGGTGGACACCGGGGTCGCGGGCCTGCCGCTCGTCGAGGTGCCGGCCACGGGTGGGAGCCCCTCCGACCGGCTGGCGGTCATCGTCTCCGGCGACGGCGGCTGGGCGGGGATCGACCGCGAGGTGGGCGGCGCGCTCGCCGCCCGCGGCATTCCGGTCGTCGGCTTGAACTCGCTCTCCTACTTCTGGAAGGAGAAGCCGCCCGAGGTCGTCGGTCGCGACCTGGAACGCATCCTCACCCACTACCTCGCGGCCTGGCACAAGCAGCGCGCCATCTTGATCGGCTACTCGCTGGGCGCCGACGTCCTCCCCTTCATGGTCAACCGGCTACCCGAGGACCTGCAGAAGAGGGTCGACCTGATCGCGCTCCTCGGCCCGGAGACGATGGCGAGCTTCGAGTTCCACGTCACCCAGTGGCTGGGCGGCGGCTCGAAGAGCGACCGGCCGGTCCTCCCCGAGGTCAAAAAGATCGCCGGCCGGACGCCGCTCCTCTGCCTCTACGGCAAAGAGGAGAAGGATTCGATCTGCCCCACCCTCGACCCCAGCCTCGGCAAGTCGATCGGCTTCGCGGGCGCCCACCACTTCGGCGGGGACTACGGGGCGCTGGCCGACCAGATCCTGCAGGAGCTGCCGGGGCGGAAGGGGTAGGAAAGAGGGCCCTCAGCCCTCGATCTCGGCGATCTCTTTCGGGATGGCGGCGGTCAGGTTCTCGGGCTCGCCCGCGGTCACGAGGACGTTGTCCTCGATGCGGATGCCGCCAAACTCGCAGGAGCCCAGCATCTGATCGATCTTCTCCCAGTCGACCTGCTGGCGGAAGCGCTCCCGTCGCTCCTGGCTGTTCAAGAGGACGGGGCTCCAGTAGAGGCCGGGCTCGATCGTCGTCACGTACCCGGGTTCGAGCGGCAGGTCGAGGCGGAGAGTCTCGAGTTCCGGCCGAGGGTCGCGCTCCCGGCCGGGGTAGAGGCCGGAAGCGTCGCGCACCCCGAGGCCCAGGAGGTGGCCGAGGCCGTGGGGGAAAAAGAGGGCGTAGGAGCCGTCCTCGACCAGCGACTGCGGATCGCCGCGCATCACCCCCAGGTCGACCAGCCCCTGCACCATGTCCGCCGCGGTCTCCAGGTGGAGCTCCTTGAACTCCTTGCCGGCCCGGCACTTCCCCACCGCCCGCTTCTGCGCCGCCAAGACGACCGCATAGACGTCGCGCTGCATGGGCGTGAAGGCCGGATCGACCGGGTAGGTGCGGGTCACGTCGGAGGCGTAGCGGAGGACCTCCGCCCCGGCGTCGATCAGGAGCAGCTCTCCGGAGCGCAGCGCCCGCGAGGTGGGAGAGACGTGGAAGATGGCCGAGTTGGGACCGCTCCCCACGATGCTCTCGTAGGCGGTCCGCTCGCCGCCGGCCCGGAAGAAGGCGGTCTCGAGCTCGATCTGGAGCTCGCGCTCCGTCACCCCGGGCCGGATCAGGGGACGCACGGCGGCAAAGCCCGCCGCGCTGGCGGCCGCCGCCCGGCGCATCCGTAGGAGCTCGTTCTCGCTCTTGGGGCGGCGGGCGTGCATCAGCCGCTCGCGGAGCTGTTCGCTCTTTTCGGCGTCCCCGAAGATCCCGGGAGGGAGGAGCACGGGGGTCCCGAGCTGGACGACCGGCCGCCCACGGCGGGCCTCGATCCAGGCCTCGAGCTCGGTCAGCGGCGTCCCCTCGCTTGGCTGATCGCCGACCCAGACCTTCTCCTTCTCGGTCACCTCGGGGATGAAATCGACCCATCCTTCGCGCGGGTCGAAGGCGGCGACGGCGCCGGGCCGGTCGCGGTCGGCCAGGTAGAAGTACTCGTTGTGGGCGCGGAAGGGGTAGGTCTGATCGGCCCCCCCGGGAATCGACAGGTAGTAGCCCGCCCCGACGAGGACGATCTCGTTGGTCAGGTCCCAGGCTTTGGCGATGGCGTCACGGCGATCTTCGAGGAAGGTGTTGGTCATGGCGGGGGGGATTGTAGCAAAGGGTGGGTCCGGGCTTGGGGATGGCCGTAGTGCCTAGTGGCACCGCCGCCAAGGGTGAAATGGGTAATAGGGAGAGAACTGGGTAAGAAAATGGGTAAGAACAGCACGATGGGCCCACTTCACCAAGCATTATCGGGTGGAACCGCTTCCTTGGAGCGCTGACTCAGGAGCGCGCGAGCCGGTAGAACTCGCGGTCGGCCATCGGCAGGAAGTCCGGCGGCGCGATCGCCTGCCAGCCGGCGGGGTCCAAGAACTCGCCGCAGCGGAAGGGCCAGGCGTTTCCCGCGTGCCGGACGTAGACGAACCGATCCACACCGGAGAGCCGGATGAGCCGCGCCCCGCCGGCCAGGACCTGCCCCAGGAACGCCGCGTCCTCCCCCAGCGACAGGTCGGGGTAGCGGACCGCTCCGCTCCACAGCCGGCGCAGGTAGGCGATTGAATGCCCGTGGACGTTGGCGAAGAACATTCTCGCGTGGAGCTCCGGGGTGCAGCGCCAGAAGCTCCCGTCGCGGACGTCGAGGAGAGTCTCGTCGGCGAAGCCGGCGACCTCGGCTCGGCCTTCGAGGAGGGGCCGCACCTGGTGGCTCAGGCGGTCGTCCGCGGACCAGTCGTCGTCGTCCCAGTGGAC
>JAXDLD010000634.1:0-4248 GCA_034666805.1 Acidobacteriota bacterium | reverse complement strand
GGAAGAGGGGCTTACGGCAGGGTCGAGGCGATATTGCTGTAGGCCGAGTAGCCGGCGTTGTTGACCGCCCGCACCCGAACGGTGTGCTGCACCCCGGAGGCCCAGCCGCTCAGGTAGAAGGACGTGGTGTTCGCGTCGACCCCGCGCAGATCCTTCCAGGTGCTGCCCAAGAGGATCTCGATGCGGAACCCGGTCTCGTTGCCCGCGTTGTCCCTCCAGGTCAGCTTGACGAGGTTGCCCGGGAGCTGCTGGGCCGTCAACCCGCTCGGCGCGGCCGGTACGCCCGGACCCGGGGTCGGACCCGGGGTCGGCGGAGGCGGCGGCGGGGTGGGGATCGGCGGCGGCGGCGGCGTGGGGGTTGGCGTCGGCGGGGGGGGGGGCGGGGGCGGCGGGGTCGGCGTGGGAGTGGGCGTGGGCGGCGGGACGGGGCCGGGAGCGCTGCCCGAACCGTCGGCCAGGCGGGCGATCCCGGCGTGCAGCAGGGTCAGGTCCTGCCCCTCGAGCTTGCCCAGGGGAGCCTGCTCGCCGTCGGCGGCGGAGAGGACGAACTTGGAGAGCTGAAGGCCCATCTGGAGCAGCGAGCTGTCACCGGTCTGCTGGCCGGCCCGCACGAGGAGGGCGGCGTCGGCGGCCTTCTCGGGCGTGTACATCAAGGGCTCGGGATTGTTGTTCATGACGGTGGTCAGCAGGTTGCCGCCGAGGCGGCTCCCGGACCAGTTGAAGTCGATCATCAGCGGCCACTGCCCCTGGATCGTACCGTCTCCGGCGACCGTCGGCACGAGGTCCCGGATGAAGCGCGCGAAGCCGGCGATCACCCGGCTGGGCGGGATGGCGGGGATGCCGATGGGCGCGTCCCCGGTGTCGCTCTGGAGCCTGAAGAGGTTCTCCATGTCGTAGAAGCTGCTCATCCAGATCTGGTCGGTCGTCGACGAGGTCTTGCCGACGGCCGAGTCTTTGGCGAAGAAGCCGTAGCTCACGTTGTTCTTCCTGAGCTCCACGTAGTAGTTGGTGACGGCGCGGGCGAGGCTTCCCCGGTAGTCGTCCAGGAAGGTGCCGTCGTTGCTCGCCAGGCCGAGGAAGCGGAAGGCGGCGATCCACTGCGAGCCCACCCGGCCGTTCAAGCCGGTGGTCACGGGCGAGTCGGGGGCGCACATGGCGCCGCTCGGCAGGCTGGCCTGCGGGTTCGACATCCCGCCGCGCTGCGGGCACATGTAGCGCCGCATGTGGTCGCCGCCGCGCTGGATGGTGTCGATGACCGTGTGGTCGCCGGTCAGCCAGTAGTAGAGGAAGAGGTTCTCCCAGTAGGCGTGAGAGCTGTTGAAGTCGGAGCGGTAGCCGCCGTAGCCGGCGGGCGCCTGGCCGCAGTAGAACCAGTGGTCGTCCGGGCCGCACTGGAGGATCTGGGTGTGCAGCATGCGGCGGGCGGCCGGGGTGGCGATCTCGTCCAGCCAGTCGACCTCGCCGGTGCGCATGGCCCGCACCACCGCGGTCTCGGACGTCATGTGGTAGTCGGTCCAGGTGGAGCACCAGAAGACGTTGTCCCAGGCGTCGGAGGGAGTCGGGTCGCCGCCGCCGCAATCGATCTCGCCCGGCTCCTTGTACTTGCCCCAGTAGCGCGGGAAGAGCCCGTAGGTCTGGAGCCCGGCGGTGCCCAGGGAATCGACCTGGTCCAAGGTCCGGGTCAAAACCCCGGCGATCGTGCTGTCGTAGGCCGCGAAGTCGGCGGGGAGGCCCGCCGCGGGGAACTCGCGGACCGCGTCGGAGGCCGCGAACCAGGCCGCCTCCGGCCAGGCGTGGAGGGGACGGTTGAGCGGCGCCCAGACCTGCTGGTCGAGCTGGGCGCGGGGGGCGGTGCCGGGGAGGGCGGCGACCGCCAGGGTGGCGAAGAGGCCCTGATGGTTGGCGATCCAGACCTTGTCGTCCGCCATGTCGACCGCCAGGCTGCCGTCGGCCAAGAGCCGCAGGGCCTGCGGCTCATAACGATGCATGCGCTCGAGCGCGATGGCCAGGGTACCGCGCGGGCCCGAAGCGGCGAGCAGGCCGCCATCGGCCTTCCCTCCCGCCGCCGCCGAGCCCGCGACGTTGACGTCGAAGGCGAGCGGGGTCGAGCGGTTGGCGCGGAGCTGCTGGCGCACCCAGGCGCTCTGCCCGGAGCCGACGCTCTTGACCACCGCCGGGGCGCCGAAGCTCCCGACCGCGGTGACCGTGGGCGTGCCGCCGAGCTGGGGGACCAGGCGGTCTTGGAGCTGCTGGACGAGGACGCCGTTGACGACGCCGCTGCTGCTGGCCAGGCAGTCGGGGCAGCCCTGGATGAGCGTCCCCTCCCAGACCGCCGACTGGCGGACGATGGCGGTGCCGGAGCCGGCGGTGAAGACGTAGCGCCGGCGCGAGGCGATGCCGCTGTCGCCGATGGGCGCCGTGTCGTACTGCCCCTCGACGACGACGATGGCGGTGAGCGGCCCGGCGTGCTCGATCCACACCTTGCGGGTGGTCGAGTGGCCGGCGTTGGCGCCGTTGGTCTTGAGCGTAATGCCGTTGCCGCCGGTGGCGAGGCGGGTGCCGTTGTCGAGCACCATCTCGTCGAAGAGGGCGGTCGAGTCGGCGCCGAGCCGGAAGATCGCCGCCCCGGTGTCGACGGTCACCGCGTTGCCGCTCTGGGAGACCGTGAGCGGCCGCGCCGGCAGCGGGTTGGGGCCGGCCGAGCCGTCGGTGACGACCCGGTAGATGGACGTGCCGCGCGCCGGGACCGTCGCCGGGAAGGTGACGAGCATCCACTGGATGGGGGCCGTGGTGTCGGCCAGGCCGGCGTTCCAGCGCGCGGTGACCTCGAACTCGGCCGGCACCCGGGCGCCGCCGCCGTCGACCAGGGTGAGCCCGGCGGCCGACTTGAGGTTGAGAGCGCGCGGCATGGGCACGCCGGAGCGGACGACCTCGCCGCTCCGGGCGATCCCGGCGGTCTCACGTACGGCCAGGTTCAGCTTGCTGGGGATGGAAGGCGCGTAGGCGGCCATGGCGGCTCGGCTGCCGGAGAGACAGAGGATCAGGGCAACAAGGGTGGGAATGAGAGTCGAGAGACGGCACCTTCTTGTCATATGTCTAATCCTCTATGTAAGCCCCGCACACACCTCTCCCGGGTTGACGGATGCCGCAACTCAAACAACTGGCCGCGGTCGACGTAGACCCCGCTGGGAACTTGCCGGAGACCCGTCTTCTTTTGAGTCCCTAACTGTCGATGGCGGGACCTTACCAGGCAAGAACTACCGATGTCAACGGTTTGGAAAGACTTTTTTTTCAAAACTCAGCCTTGGTATCCGCGGCGGAGCGATTTATGCAAGTAGCTCATTTTGTGTAACTTGCGGTCCAGTTTTATTTTCGACATAGATGGAGGAGGGAATAGTGCGCAGCGAATTGTCAAAACTGCCCCCCAACTGCGCAAGCTGGGGGCAGTGGCTCAACCCGAGGGCTCGGAGCTGCTGGTGTAAGCGGCAGAGAGACCGCGGTGTTGTACGCCCGGCCGTGCCAGGCGTCCATGATGCCCATGGCGGCGCCGCCCAGGGTCCCAGGGGGTTGACACCTCCGGGAGCGGCGCCTACACTGTTAGCAGTCAACGCCGACGAGTGCTAACAACCGGCGTTGAGACAAGCTGGTGGTTCCCTTCCAACCGACTCAGAGTTCCAAGGAGGTAGACAACCGTGAATATCCGTCCACTACATGATCGGGTTCTGGTGAAGCGTATCGAGCAGGAAGAGCAGGTCCGGGGCGGGATCATCATCCCGGACACCGCCAAGGAGAAGCCGCAGGAGGCCGAGGTCATCGCCGTCGGCCCCGGCAAGATCGGCGACGACGGGAAGCGGTTCCCCATGGACGTCCAGGCTGGCGACCGCATCCTCGTGGGCAAGTACTCGGGCAGCGAGATCAAGATCGACGGTGAGGACTTCGTCATCCTGCGCGAGGACGAGATCCTGGCCGTCGTCAACGGCAAGAAGTAAGTCCGCCGGCGCCAGAAGCGACAAGATCGACCTCATCCCGTCCGCATCAATAAGAACTTAGAGGAGATAGACGAGAAATGGCTAAACAGATCACGTACTCCGGGGACGCGCGTGCCGCCATCCTCCGGGGTGTCAACAAGCTTGCCGACGCGGTCAAGGTGACCCTCGGCCCCAAGGGCAGGAACGTCGTCATCGAGAAGAAGTTCGGCTCGCCGACGATCACCAAGGACGGCGTGACCGTGGCCAAGGAGATCGAGCT
>JAXDLD010000633.1:0-2669 GCA_034666805.1 Acidobacteriota bacterium | reverse complement strand
CCGGGAGCTTCGAAAATCCCTCCGGGAGCTTCGAAAACCCGTCCGGACCGGCCTCGTCAGCGCGAAGGTTCGAGGATGTAGAGCCGCGTCTCCGCGGGGAGAGTGTCGGGAGTGAGCTCGACCTCCGCCCCCCCCACCCGCACCACCCGATCGGCGGGAAACCGCCGGGCGATCTCGTCCACCGGGAGGATCTGGAGCCTCCCCTTGGGGAGGAAGTAGTGCATGGGGATGACCACCTTGGGGCCAATCGCGTCGATCGCGGCTTTCATGTCGTCGACCTCGATGTTGTGCACGCCTCCAGCCAGGGCGAGCATGACGTCGACCTGGCCGCGTAAGGCCGCGATCTCTCCGGGGCGGAAGCGCCGGCCGATGTCCCCGGTGTGGAGCACCCGCACTCCTCCGAGCTCGAAGCTGTACATGGCGTTCGGCCGCGGCAGGTGGAGGAAGAAGATGAGCCGCAACTGATACCGCTCGCGGACGGGGAAGGCCCGGAGCGCCACCCCGTTCACAGTTTTCCCCTCCGGGGGGATCTCCAGGGCGTTGATCACCGTGGGATTGCCCTGGACGTGGCTCGGATCGCAGTGGAAGCGATCGGTGTTGGAGCTCATGACGACTAAGTCCGCGGGCTCATCGATGGGGGCGAACCAGGAGACCGCGGGCTCGTAGGGATCGGTGACGATCGTCTGGCCTCCCCCTTCGATCCGGAAACAGGCGTGGGCGTAGAACTTGATCTTCATCCGGGTCACTCCTGCCGCAGGACGACCAGGGGCGAGACCGCCGTGGCCCTGCGGGTGGGGATGTAGTTGGCGATCGCCGCCACCGCCGCCAGGAGCAGGAGGGTGACGAGAAAGACGACCGGGTTCAAGGGATCGATCCCGAAGAGGAGGTCGGCGATCTTCCGCATGGCGAAGACGGCGCCCACGAGGCCGCAGGCGAGCCCCACCGCCACCGCCAGGAGACCCTGGCGGAGGAAGAGCCCGACGACCGCCGCGCGCTCCGCCCCCAGGGCCATGCGGATGCCGATCTCCCGCCGCCGCTGCTGGATCGAATGGGCGATGACGCCGTAGATCCCGATCATCACGAGGAGGAGCGCCACGACGCCGAAGAGGCCGAGGAGCACGGCGCAGATCCGCGGCGCCCAGAGGAGCTCGCCGATCACGTCGGTCATCGTCTTCACCCGGGTGAGCGGCATGGCCGGCGCGAGAGACTGGACCTGCCGGCGCAGCGGACCGAGCACCGATCCGGGATCGCCCGTGGTGCGGACGTGGAGGGTCACCGCCGAGGTGTACTCCTGGGCGAGCGGCCGGTAGAGGTAGAGCTGCGGCTCCTCCCCCAGGGTGTTGTACTTGACGTCCTTCGCCACCCCGACGATCTCCAGGACCTCCTTCGAGGGGAGGATCGTGAAGCGCTTGCCGAGCGGGTCCTCCTTCGGCCAGAAGCGCTCGGCCAGGGTCTGGTTGACGACGACGACCGGCCGCGAGCCGGCGCGGTCGGCGTCGGTGAAGGCGTGGCCGCGGAGGAGCGGGATGCCGAGGGTCTCGAAGTAGCCCGGCCCCACGGAGCTCTGCTGGGCGAAGATCCGCTGGTCGGCGGGCGGCGCCGCGGGGCTGTCGACGAGGAGGATGTGGCGGACCCCGGTATCCGCCAGCATGAGGTTCTCCCCCACCGCCGCCCCACGGACGCCGGGGAGCGCCGCGGCCTGGCCGGTCATCTGCCGCAGGAGCTCCTGGCCGCGCGCCGGGTCGACCCCCTGGCTGTCGAGGTCGAAGGAGACGACCGCCAGGTGCTCGCGCTCGAAGCCGGGATGGATCCGCTGGGCGTTCCTCAGGCTCACGAGGAAGAGGACGGCGCCGGTGAGGGCGACGACCGAGAGGCCCACCTGGCCGACGATCAGGAGGTTGCGGAGGCTGAGAGATCGGCCCCAGCGCCCGCCGGAGGCGGCGGCGACCTCGCTCTTGAGCGCCGGCACGAGCTCGGGCCGGCTGGCGGCGAGAGCGGGCACCAGACCGAAGAGGACCGCGGTGGCGAGCGACAGGGCGAGGGTGAAGAGGAGGACCCGGCCGTCCAGCCCGAGCGCGAGCGACGGCGGCAGATAGGGCGACTGGACCCGCGAGATGAAGGTGAACGACCACTCGGCGAGAAGGAGGCCGGCGGCGCCGGCGAGGAGCGCCAGGAGCACGCTCTCGGCGAGGAGCTGGCGGAGGAGGTCGGCCCGCCGGCCGCCGAGGGCGAGCCGGACGGCGATCTCCTTGCGCCGCCCCGAGGCGCGGACGAGGAGCATGTTGGCGAGGTTGGCGCAGGCGATGAGGAGGACCAGGCCGACCATGGTGGCGATCAGGACCGCCGCCCGGTCGTAGTCCTCCCGGCTGTTGGGATCGAGGAGCGCCTGGCCCAGGGGGATGAGGTGGACGCTGCGGTTGCGGTCGGCGTCCGGGTAGGCCTGGGCGAGCCGGCTCGCGAGGGCCTTGAGCGCGGTCTCCGCCTGCCCCACGGTCACCCCCGGCTTGAGGCGGCCCACCGCTCCGAAGGCGAGGACCCGGCGGTTGTCCCAGAAGCTCTTCAGGAGGTCCGGCAGGATCTGCCCGTAGAGCCCCGCCGGGACCCAGAAGTCGGCGCGGTCGACGAACGAGGTGCCGTAGAAGCCGCGGGGAGCGATGCCGACGACGGTG
>JAXDLD010000632.1:0-7171 GCA_034666805.1 Acidobacteriota bacterium | reverse complement strand
CGGGGGCGGGCGGAGCGAGAGGGTGGCCGGCAGGTCGCCGTTCGAGCGGTCTTCCAGGTCGGTGATCAGCTCCTCGGCCGCCCGGTAGCGCTCGTGGACGTTTTTCTGCAGGCACTTGCGGACCGCGTGCTCGAGGTTCCCCGGCAGGTCGGGGACCTGCTCCGAGAGCGGCCGCGGCTGGCCGTGGAGGATCTGGTAGAGGACCGCCTGGTCGTTGCCGCCGCGGAACGGCCGCTCGCCGGAGAGCATCTCGTAGAGGACGACCCCGAGCGACCAGACGTCGGTCCGCTGGTCGACCTCCTCGCCGCGGGCGTGCTCGGGGGACATGTAGTCGATCGAGCCGACCACCTTGCCGGTGTGGGTGACCCGGGCCGAGCCGGCCAGGCGGGCGATCCCGAAGTCGAGGATCTTGACCAGGCCGTCGTGGGTGATCATGAGGTTCGACGGCTTGACGTCCCGGTGGACGATCCCCGCCCGGTGGGCGCGGGCGAGGCCGCGGGCGGTGCCGAGGGCGATCTCGACCGCCTCGGCGGCGGCCAGCCGCCGGTGCGAGACGAGGCGGCGGTCGAGGGTCTCCCCCTCGTAGAGGGCCATGACGATGAAGAGCTGGCCGTCCTCGGTCGAGTCGATCTGGTGGACCGTGCAGGTGTTGGGGTGGTCGAGCGCCGAGGCCGACTTGGCCTCGGTCAGGAAACGCTCGCGCGCCTCGGGATTGGCGGAGAGCTGGGGCGGCAGGAACTTCAAGGCCACGGGGCGGTCGAGCCGCAGGTCCCGCGCCTTGTAGACGACGCCCATCCCCCCTCCCCCGAGCTTCTCGAGGATCCGGTAGTGAGAGATGGTCTGGTTGAGCATCTGGCGCGCTGAAGAATATACCCTTCCTACCCCGCTCCGCGCTCCTGTCCCCGCTTGCGGATCACCAGCCGCACCGGCACCCCGGCCAGGTCGAGGTCTTCGCGCAGCCGGTTCTCCAGATAACGCCGGTAGTGCGAGTTCTTCGGCAGGGTGCGGTTGCAGAAGAGCATGAAGGTCGGCGGGGCGGTCGACACCTGGGTGGCGTAGTACATCTTCCAGGGATGCCCGTTCTCGGCCGGCGGTTGGACACGGTTCGTGGCGGCCTCGAAGAGGCGGTTGATCTCGCCCGTGCTCAACCGGGTGTGGTAGGCGTCGAGCACGTGGTCCAGGAGCGGAAAGAGCTTCTCGATCCCCCGCCCGGAGAGGGCCGAGAGGTTGACCCGCGCCGGCGAGCCGAGGAGCTGGTCGAGCCGCTCCCAGGAGAGCTCCAGGGCCGCCCGGCTCTCCTCGTCCAGGAGGTCCCACTTATTGATCGCCACCACCGCCGCCCGCCCGAGCTCCCAGATGGTGCCGGCGATGGCAAGGTCCCCGGAGGTCACCCCAGCCGCGGCGTCGACGACCAGGACCGCCACCTGGGCGCGCTCGATCTGCCGCCGCGCCATCATCACCGCCAGCTCCTCCGGCGCCCCCGAGGTCTGGCTCCGGCGGCGGATGCCGGCGGTGTCGATGAGCAGATAGGACCGCTCGCCGCGGGTGATCAGGGTGTCGACCGGGTCGCGGGTCGTCCCCGCCTGGGGCGAGACGAGAGACCGCGGCGCCCCCACGATCCGGTTCAAGAGCGACGACTTGCCGACGTTCGGCCGGCCGACGATGGCGATGGGCGGCGCCTCGGGCTGGGGCTCGACCGCCATGGGAGGGAGAACGGCGGCGATCGCCTCCCAGAGGTCGTGGACGCCGCCGCCGTGCTCGGCCGAGACCAGGAGCTGGGGGTCGATGCCGAGACTGTAGAACTCCGGGAAGCGCCCCCTCGCCTCGTTCGTATCCCCCTTGTTGACGACCAGGATGGCCGGCTTCCCCGCTCGCCGCAGCTCGCCCCAGACCTCCTCGTCCGCCGAGACCAGCCCCTGCCGGCCGTCGACGACGAAAAGAAGGAGGTCGGACTCCTCGACGGCCAGGAGCACCTGTTCGTTGAGTCCCAGCGGGTCGTTCCCCGGCACCAGGCCGCCGGTGTCGATGAGCTGCACCGGGCGGTCGTCGTCCATCTCGCCCAGGCCGGTGATGCGGTCGCGGGTCACCCCGGGCAAGTCGTGGACGATCGCCTGGCGCCGCCCGAGGAGGCGGTTGAAGAGGGTCGACTTGCCGACGTTCGGCCGGCCGACGATGGCGACCGTGGGGGTCAGGGCCCCCCAGGTCGAGAGCGGCGGCGCTGCGTCCATGGTGCTCATCGCCGCCTCCCCCCGCTCCGGCCGTCGCGCTCGCCACGCTCCCGCCGGCCCCGGCCCTTCGCCGGTTCCCGCCCTGGCGGCTCGCGCCGCGCCTCCCGCCGGGCGGGAGGGTCGGGCATGCCGACGAGCTTGAAGTCGAGCCCGCGATGGCGCAGGTCGGCCCCGGTCAGGATGACCTCGACGGCGTCGGCGAGCTGGAAGACCCGGCCGTTGCGCTCCCCCACCAGGCGGTGGGCCTCGGCCTCATAGAGATAGTAGTCGTCCCCCATCGTGCGGATCGGCACCAGGCCGTCGACGTAGTAGGTCTCGAGCTGGACGAAGAGGCCGAACGGCTGGACCCCGGTGATCCGGCCGCGGAACTGCTCTCCCACCCGGTCGGAGAGGAAGCGCACCTTCTTCCACTGCAGGAGGTCGCGCTCGGACTGCTCGGAGCGCTTCTCGGAGGCGCTGGTGTGCGCGCCCATGGCCGGCAGGCGCGCCACGAGGTCGGTCCGCGCCGCCTCCTCCTCCGCCCGGCCGGCGAGGAGCGCCTTCAAGCGCCGGTGGACGACCAGGTCCGGATAGCGGCGGATGGGCGAGGTGAAGTGGGTGTAGTAGCGCGAGGCGAGCGCGTAGTGGCCCCGGCACTCGGGGTCGTAGTAGGCGCGCTGCATGGTGCGGAGGACGACCGAGGAGATGAAGTGCCCTTCCGGCCGGCCGGCCGCTTCTTTGAGCACCCGCTGGAGGACGTCGGGGTGGAGGTCCACGAGCTCTTGGGGTAAGGCGATCCCGAAGGGGGCGAGGAGGTCGCGCAGCTCCTCCAGCCGCTGCGGGCTGGGGACGTCGTGAAAGCGGAAGAGGGCCGGGGACTCGCGGCTGACGAGCTCGAAGGCGACCGCCTCGTTGGCGGCGATCATGAACTCCTCGACGATCCGGTGGGCGACGTTTCTCTCCTCGGGGAGGACGCCGACCATGACCCCGTCGGTGTCGAGCACCACGTCTCCCTCGGGGAGGTCGAAGTCGATCGAGCCGCGGGCGTCCCGCATGGCATGGAGGATCGCCATCAGCCGCCGCATCTCAAAGAGCCGGGGCAGAACCTCTCCGTACTCCGTGGCGTCCCCGGGGTGCGGCTCCTCGAGGACCCGGCGCACCTCGTCGTAGGTCAGCCGGCGGGCGCTCTCGATGACGGTCGGGGCGAAGCGCCGGGCGAGCACCTGGCCGTCCGCCGAGAGGTCGAGGAAGGCCGACATGGTGAGCCGGGGGGCGTGGGGGACGAGCGAGCAGAGGCCGTTGCTGAGCCGCTCGGGGAGCATGGGGATCGCCCGCTCCGGGTAGTAGACGCTGGTGCCCCGGTGGTAGGCCTCGAGGTCGATCGCCCCCCCCTCGGTCACGTAGTGGGCGACGTCGGCGATGTGGACCCCGAGCCGGAAGCCGCCTCCGGGGAGCGGGGCGATCGAGATCGCGTCGTCGAAGTCGCGGGCGCTGGGGCCGTCGATGGTGACGATGACGTCCCGCCGGAGATCTTCCCGGCCGGCGAAGTCCTCCTCCCGGGGGTGGGTGGGCAGGGCCTCGGCCGCCGCCAGGACCGCCGCCGGGATCTCGTCGGGGATGCCGTAGTGCCGGAGCACCACCCGGACGTCCACCCCCGGCTCCGCGGGGTCGCCCAGCACCTCGATCACCCGGGCCCGGGGCTCCTTCCCCGGCCGGCGCTCGACCGCGGCGACGACGAACCAGCCGTCCGGCAGGTCGTCCGCCCCCGAGAGGTCGAGCTCGAGCGGCACCCGGCGGTCGAAGGGGGCGAGCATCCGCCCGCCCTCCTCCGCATCGTCCGAGATCTCCACGGTCCCCACGATGGTCGCGTAGCGCTCCTGGATCACCTTGACGACGGTGACCTCCGGGAGCCGCCGGCCGCCGCCCGTCCGCTTGTGCGCCAGGAGCCGGACTAGCACGGTGTCGCCGTCGAGCGCCCCCTTCAAGTGCCGGCGGGGCACGAAGAAGGAAGCCTCCGCCCCCGGCTTCGTCTTCAGCAGGGCGTCTCCGCCTTCGAGCCGCTCGACGGTGCCGGTCCTCATCCCGGTCTGGCCCACGGCCACCCAGCGGCCCTCGGACTCGAAGGCCTTGCCCGCGGCGGCGAGGTCGGCGAGCGCGCGGCCGAGCTCCTCGACCCCCCCGCCCGGCTGGCCCTCGGCCATGGCGGCGATTTCCGCCGCGCTCAACCCCCGCCGGCCGGCGGCGTCGAGCACCCCGAGCACCCGCTCGGCCCACATCGCATCGACCCCCGGAAGGGTCCCTACTCCTCCATTTGACACATCGTCCCCTCTCTCCCTAGAATCTGACCCGCGCGAAAGTGGCGGAACTGGTAGACGCGCAAGTCTCAGAAGCTTGTGGCCGCAAGGTCGTGGGGGTTCGAGTCCCCCCTTTCGCACCAATCCTCACAACCCGTAGAGCTTACACGAGGGCGCGTCCGGGGGTGTACCAGCACCCCCCCGGATCTCCCGGGCCCACGAACCCCGCTCTCCCGCTCCCTGCCACGGTGAGGGGCTAGCGTGCTGCCGGGCGGGTGGGTCCCTCTCCCGGAGCGGGCGGCGGTTGGATCAGGGGGGAGGAGGCTCCTTCCGTTCGCCGTACTTCAACTTTTGAGCGCCCACCCCTGCGCTGGAACGGCCCTGCTTCGGCCCTGGACGTGCCCTAGTGGATTTGGATCTCGGTGCTTCCCGCTTGGATAGCCCTGCTTTTCATTTGGAACGCCCTGCTTCTGGTTTGGAATACCCTGCTTCTGGTTTGGAACGCCCTGCTTCTGGTTTGGAATGCCATGCTTCTGGTTTGGAATGCCGTGCTTCTGGTTTGGAACGCCCCATTTCTATCCAAAAGCTCCCTCATCCAAATTCAGCCCACCCTGATGCGCCTTCCTGGGAGCCGGAATGGATCGGGAGTTGCCGACTCGGAACGGAGGTGCCCCTCTCCTGCCGGGAAAACGGCAGATCGTGGCGGAGTATCCGCAACTCACGCCATCGGACATCCTTGCCGCCCTGGCCTATGCTGCGGAAGTTCTGCACCAGGAGAGCCTCCTGCCGCTGATGGCATGAGACATAGCAAGCCGAGGGGTGCCGGGTTAAGCCGCCACCGCTTGCGCGAGGAGGGCCGACTTCGCGAGCTCGAGCACGGCAACGGCATGCTCGCGCGAGACGCTTGGGAAATCGTCCAGAAACATCTCCAGAGTGTCCCCCGCTTCGAGGTAGTCGATCAGGGTCTGTACCGGTACTCGCGTGCCGGCAAAGACCGGCGTACCGCTGAGGCGCCGTGGCGAAGTCGTGATCAGGGGTTCCGGAACGGACATTCTGGCTCCTTGTTACGCTGGGAGATCCGGCACCGGCACCAGAGACTCAGAGGAGGACGCGCCTCACGCCACGTGCGCCAGCAGAGCCCGGGTCGCCTGTTCGAGAAACGCGTTGACCTGCTCGCGGCGCACGCTGGGGAAGTTGTCGAGAAACTCGTCCAGGCTATACCCGCCTTCCAAGTAGTCGACCAGCGTCTGCACGGGTACCCGCGTGCCGACGAACACGGGGGTTCCACCCAGGATCTCGGGATCCGAGTGGATGACGCTGCCATCGGCAAGGCTGACTGGGCGATCGCCGGACACGGAATACCTCTCCAGAGTCTGCATCGTATCACCCGGTCCGCCCTGAGACCTATGCGATCAATGGGAGAGATCCATCACTGCAAGCCCTTCACGGCCGGCTGCCTCAGCTTGACGGCGATCCGCGGAAACGAAAAGGTCCGGCTGGTAAACGAGAGCGCTCCCGACGTGCAGGGCATCGAGCGCGCGCAGGGGATGAAGCTCGAGACAGCGGAGGGCCTGTTCGAATGCGTCTTGAGCGAGATCACAGAGATCGGCGTCGGAGAGGTCGGCCTGGACGGCGGATTTGAGGCTCCGGTAGTCCCCGGAGGAAAGTCGGCCCTCGCGCACCAGTCGGCACAGAGTCGAAATCAGCTCGGGTACCACAAGGACACTGACCCCGAGAGCATCCGCCTCGGCACAGAGGGCCCTCACCTGATCCGATCCCTCCTCCTCGACATAGCGCTTGGTCAGCGCGGAGGTGTCGAAAAAGATCCTCATCGCTTCTCTTCGCGGTCCGCCAGAACCTCGTCGCCGAGGCTCAGGCTGCCCAGAGAAAGCCGGGTCTGAGGCGGTTTCTTCCAGGCCGGCATCGCCGCCTTGACTGGAACGATGTCCGCGACCGGTCGACCGTTGCGGTACACGCGGACGATCTCCCCTTCCTCGACGGCGTCGAAAAAGGTCTTGGCGTGGTTCCTCAGCTCGGTGAAGGTGGTTTCGCGCATGCCGCCATTCTCTCAGACCAGAAGGTATCTGTCCATCGATCTGTACATCGCCCGATAGGCGCCAGCCCACCGCCGACATCCCCGCTCGGCCGGAGAGCTCCCTTGAGGTTTAGCTCAGGTCAAGCCCTCTATCCACCGAGAGGACGGCGTAACGAGAGAGCCAGACGCGAAAAGACTGGAACAAACACCGAAATAGCGAGATGAGTGCGAAATGAGCGTGCCGAACGCTTGGCGACGGTGACGAACGCTTGGGCACCGAACCGAACGCGAGAATTGCATCGCGAATGTATCGTCTGCATCGCGAAGGCTTCGTCTCCCTATTTTGAGCCTCGTCTCCTTATCTACGCCTTCGTCTCCTTATTCTCAGCTTCGGCTCGCTGTTTACGGCTTCGTCGCGCTGCCTTCGGCTCCGGCGCTGTCTGTAGACGGTCGGGCGAGAGCCGCCGGCCCCTTCATGGATAGCATTCCTTCAGGGAGACTGGAAAGGGTCGAGAGTGCCAACTTCGAAAACCGCAAAGTCGCGCACGTTCCGCGTCACCACCACGAGATGGTGGACAATCGCCGTGGCGGCGATCAGCGCGTCGGCCAGCAGGTGGTCCGGGCGCCGATGCATG
>JAXDLD010000631.1:0-8423 GCA_034666805.1 Acidobacteriota bacterium | reverse complement strand
CGGCCGGGCTGTACTCCCGCACCTCGACCCCGTGCCCGGCGATGGCGGCCAGGAGCGCGCCGCGGGCCTGGGCGAGGACGACGAGAGAATGGACGTTCATGCCGTGGAAGGGCGACTCGACGACCGCCACGTCGGGACGGTGGCGGACTAAGAGCTCGCCCAGGCAGACGACGAGATGGGCCAGGCGCGCCGGCAGGGCCTGGTTCTTCGGACAGGAGAAACGCCCGGCGTCCACCGTCGTCAGGCTGGAGCCGCGCTTTTCGAGCAGGCCGTAGCCGGTGTGGAGGCTGCCGGGGTCGAGCCCGAGGATGAGCATGGGGAGGTCCCTGCTACGCCAGGACCTTCTCGTCGTTCTCGGCGTTTTCAGGGACGTTGAAGTTGGCCCAGACCTTCTGCGCGTCGTCGTGGTCTTCGAGCGTCTCCAGGAGGCGGAGGATCGCCCCGGCGCGCTCGCTCGGGACGTCGACGGTGGTGGTGGGCACCATCGCCAACTCCTTGGCGGCCATGGGGATGCCGCGCTTCTCGAGCTCCTCGCGGACCCGGTTCCAGTCCTCGACCGCGGTGAAGATCTCGTAGTGGTCCTCGGCCGTCGCCATGTCGTCGGCCCCCAGCTCCAGGGCGAGCTCCATGAACTTCTCCTCGTCCATGGCGGCCCGGTCGACGACGAAGTAGCCGCGGCGGTTGAACATCCAGGAGACGCTGCCGCTGTCGGCCAGGCTGCCGCCGTAACGGGCGAAGATGTGGCGGATCTCGGCCGCGGTGCGGTTCTTGTTGTCGGTCAGCCCCTCGACCAGGACCGCCACCCCGCCCGGGCCGTAGCCTTCATAGATGACCTCTTCATAGGACTCGCCCTCGAGCTCGCCCGTCCCCTTCTTGATGGCGCGGTCGATGGTGTCGCCCGGCACGCTGTTGGACCGCGCCTCGACCAGGGCCGCCCGCAGGCGCGAGTTGCCCTTGATATCGCCGCCGCCCATGCGCGCGGCGACGGTGATCTCGCGCAGCAGCTTGTTGAACAGCTTGCCGCGGCGGGCGTCCGTCGTCGCCTTCTTGTGCTTGATCGTGCTCCACTTGCTGTGACCTGACATGGCGGGCTCCCGGATCGTTCACGGTGGGAAGGCAGATTCTACCCGAGGCCGCATCCCGCGCCTAGCCCGGCGCCCTAAACCTCACAATTTCAAAACTTTTGCCCTCATGGCGATTGACTCACCCGTCACGGAGTGCTAAAAAAGCTTGTCACCCCCGGGAGATTCGTATGCCCTCGATCCTTGTCATCGAGCAGGAAAGCCGGTATCTCGACCAAATTCAGGACGTCCTCGCCGCCGAGGGCTACAAGGTGAGAGTGGTGGGCAGTCAGGCGGCGGCGCTCCAGGCGGCGGCCTCGGAGGCCCCCGACCTCGTCGTCGTCAGCACCGCCCTCCCCGGCATGGAGGCGGTCGCCAGCTCCTTTTCGCGGAGCTCGGGCGGCCCCGGGGTGGTGGCCCTCCTCGCCGAGAACGCCGCCGACTCGGGGACGGGCGGGGTCGAGGCCGACGAGCTGCTCGCCAAGCCGTTCAGCAGCGAGGAGCTGCGGCAGCTCGTGCGCCGGCTCCTCCAGACCCGCCGCGAGCCCCCCGCGCCCGGCCCGGCGGTCGGCAACGAGCACAAGCTGACCTCGCAGGACATCTTCGGCGACATGCTGGCGGAGGTCGAGGGCGAGGTCGCCGCCGCGGCTCCCCCGGCGCTCCGCCCCCCGGCGGCGGCTTCGGCGGCATCGGCGGCATCGGCGACGATGCGGCCGGCCACGCGCGGCGACGAGGAGATGCAGCGCAAGCTGGAGCAGACCCTCTCCGGCGTCCTCGGCACCGCGGCGCCGTCCCGGCCGCGGCCGGTCCCCCCTCCCCCGCCGCCGCAGAAGTCGAAGGCGGAGGAGGCGGACGAGGATCTCGACGCCCTCATCAGCCGCACCCTGTCGAGCCTGGAGAAAGGCCGCCCCGCGGCGCCGAAACCGGCCGCCCCAGCCGCTCCGGTCGCCGCTCCGCCCGCAGCTCCGACGGCCGCGAAGCCCGCCCCGGCCGCCGCCCCCGCATCTCCGGCACCACCCCGGCCCGCCGCCGTCCCGCGGCCGGCCGCCCCGGCCCCGGCCCCGGGCGAGGGCACCGGCGTCCGCAAGCCGGCGAAGACCGGGGACATCGACCTCTCGCAGCTCGAGGAGCTCGGCCGGACCCGCCGCCGGCCGGAGGCCCCGCGTCCGGTCCCCCCGCCGGCGCCGCAGCCGCCCGCCGCACCCACACCCGTGGCCAGCTCGCCAACGCCGCCAACGCCGCCAACGCCGCCGATGCCGGCGACAGCTCCGCCGGCCGCTCCCGCTCCCGTGGCCACCTCGCCAACGCCGACGCCGCGGCCGGTCCCGTCGCCCCCGGCACCCGCCCCGCCGGTGCCCGACATGGCGACCACCCAGCGCATCCAGGTGGTCGAGGGGCAGCAGCCGGGAGAGCGCTTCGGGCAGTACACGCTGCAGGAGAAGATCGCGGTGGGCGGCATGGCCGAGGTCTGGAAGGCCCGCATGCGCGGGGTCGAGGGATTCCAGAAGACCGTCGCGATCAAGAAGATCCTCCCCCACCTGGGCGACAACGCCGACTTCGTCAGCATGTTCATCGACGAGGCCAAGCTCGCCGCCCAGCTCTCGCACCCCAACATCATCCACATCTACGACCTGGGGAAGATCGGGCGCGACTTCTACATCGCCATGGAGTACGTCGAGGGCAAGGACCTGCGCTCGATCCTGAACGCGGCGCGGCGCCGGAGCCTGCACCTCCCCATGGGCCTCGCCCTTCTGGTCGCCGCCCGCCTGGCCTCCGCCCTCGACTACGCCCATCGGAAGCGCGACTTCGACAACCGCGAGCTCGGCCTCGTCCACCGGGACGTCTCCCCCCAGAACGTCCTCATCACCTTCGAGGGCGACATCAAGCTCTGCGACTTCGGCATCGCCAAGGCGGTCTCCAAGGCCAACCAGACGCAGATGGGCGCCTTGAAGGGCAAGCTCCAGTACATGTCGCCGGAGCAGGCCTGGGGCAAGACGGTCGACGCGCGCTCGGACCTCTTCTCCCTGGGCGCCATCCTCTTCGAGATGCTGACCGGCGAGCGCCTCTTCCCGGGCGACAGCGAGATGTCGATCCTGGAGGCGGTGCGCGACGCCCGCACCCGCAAGGCGAGCTCGGTCCTCCCCTCGGTGCCGCCGGAGGTCGACGAGATCGTCGAGAAGGCCCTGGCCCAGAACCCGGGCGACCGCTTCCAGAGCGCCTCCGAGATGCAGGGGCGGATCGAGGCCCTCCTCTATGGCATGAAGCCGATGCCGAGCCACACCGATCTCGCCGCCTACATGCACCGCCTGCTCACCTCCGAGGCCGTCCCGGAGCCCATGGAGTTGATGCCCGAGCTGCCGCCCCCGCCGCCGCTCCCGGTGGCGGTCCCGGTCCCGGCGGCGGCCGCCCCCTTCGACCCCTACCCCCTGGAGCCGGCGGTCGAGGCGGTCGCCCCCCTGGGCGAGGTGAGGGTCGAGGAGGGGGAGCGCCGGGGGCGGACGCTCCTCTATGCCGCCATCATCGCCGCCGTCGTGGCCGGCGTCGTGCTCTACTTCGTCTTCGCCCGCAAGGGGCCGGCGCCGGCTCCACCCGCGGGCGGGGCCGTGCCCGGGGCTGCCGCCCAGCCCGCCCCCCAGCCCACCGGCTCGCCCGTCTCCAACCCCCTCGGTACGCCGCCGGCCGCGGGAACCCCCAAGGCCACGCCGGCCAAGCTCGACATCTCCGGCATGGTGGACCAGGAGCTCGCCAAGCACGAGAGCGAGATCCGAAAGCAGCTCGAGGAGAAGCAGAAGCGGCTCGAAAAGGAGCTCGCGCTCGCCAAGGCCGCCAAGCCCGCCCCCCCCGTCGCGGCGGCCTCCGAGAGCGCCCCGGCGTCCGTCCCCGCGCCCCGGCCGGCGGTCGAGATGCCGGTCGAGCCGGCGAAGACGGAGCCGGCGGTCCAGCGCCAGGAGATCCCGGCCCCCAAGCCGGAGGAGCCCGCCCCCGCCGCTCCAACGCCTCCCCCCGCCGCTCCCCGGCCGTCCGCTCCAGCGCCGGCCGCGCCCGCCGTCAAGACGGGAGACTTGGTCGTGGGCGGCCCCGGGGTCGCCCTCCCTGAGCTTGTCAGCTTTTCCAAACCGGAGTATCCTCCCGTCGCCAGGCGCATGAGGGTCGAGGGCACCGTGTTCGTCTCCGTCCTCGTCGACGAGAACGGCCGGGTGGAGGAGGCCAAGCTCCTGACGCCGATCAAAGAGGACGTTGGCATCAACGAGGCCGCCGTCCGGGCCGCGCGGGGAGCACGTTACAAGCCCGCGTCCAAAGATGGGGTCAGGGTCAAGATGTGGACGCGTCTGAAGATCCCGTTCAAGCTGTAATCCTTTGAAGGTCCGCCGATCACGGCAGGGTGTGCCGCGGGCGGGTCGTCGTGCTGGAGGAATCAATGAGCCTTACCGAACAGCAGCGGAAGTTCTACGAGAACACCCTGGACGTGACGAAGCAGGAGATGGAGGAGCTCGACCACCAGATCGAGGAAGAGCTCGCCAAGGTGAAGGACCGTCTGGCCGAGCTGCAGAACGCCAAGAAGGCCTCGCGGCAGATGTACGACGCCGCCTGCATGCGTCTCGGCATCCCCAACGACCTCGAAGCCGAGGAAGGACGCTCCGCCGAAGTCTGATCCCCCTCGCATGGCCTGGTTCCGGAAGACCAAGAAACCCAAGCCCGTCCGCGAGGACCGTGCGCGCAGCACGGTCCCCGAGGGGCTGTGGGTCAAGTGCGAGGGGTGCAAGGAGATCATCTACTCCCGGGACCTCGACCGCAACCTGCGGGTGTGCCCGAAGTGCGAGCACCACTTCAGGATCGACGCCCGGGCCCGCATCGCCCTCCTCCTGGACGAGGAGGAGCCGCGCGAGCTGTTCTCTGACGTCTCGCCCACCGATCCGCTCAACTTCCGTGACACCAAGCGCTACCGCGACCGCCTGAAGAGCTACCAGCAGGCGGTGGGCGAGCGCGACGCGGTGATCGTCGCCGGCGGCCGGATCGAGGAGATCCCGGTCATCCTGGCGGTCATGGAGTACCGCTTCATGGGCGGCTCCATGGGCTCGGTCGTAGGCGAGAAGATCACCCGCGCCGCCGAGCGGGCGCTCGAGCGGGAGGTGCCGCTCTTGATCGTCTCCGCCTCGGGCGGGGCGCGCATGCAGGAGGGCGTCCTGTCGCTGATGCAGATGGCGAAGATCGCCGCCGCCCTGGCCCGCCTGCGCTCGGCCCGCCTCCCCTACATCTCGGTCCTGACCGACCCCACGACCGGCGGCGTCACCGCGTCGTTCGCCATGCTGGGCGACCTGAACATCGCCGAGCCCGGCGCGCTCATCGGCTTCGCCGGGCCGCGGGTCATCGAGCAGACCATCCGCCAGAGCCTGCCGGAGGGCTTCCAAAGGAGCGAGTTCCTCCTGGAGCACGGCTTCCTCGACCTGATCGTCCAGCGCGCGCAGATGAAAGAGACCCTCGGGCGCTGCCTGCGCCATCTGCGCTAAGAGAGCTTTCCGGCTCATGCCCGCCACCGCGGCAGAGATCCTCGGCCGGCTCGAATCCTCCGGCATCCGGCTGGGGCTCGACCGCCTCGGTCGCCTCCTCGCCCGGCTCGGCCACCCCGAGCGCCGCGGCCCCTCGGTGCTGATCGCCGGCACCAACGGCAAGGGCTCGACCTCCGCCCTCTTAGCCGCCATGGCCACCGCCGCCGGCTACCGGACCGGGCTCTACACCTCGCCCCACCTGGAGACGGTCGAGGAACGGCTGCGGATCGACGGCCGGGCGGTATCGGCGGAGCGCCTGGGCGACCTCCTCACCCGGGTGGTCGCGGCCGGCATCGAGGAGGAATCGGACGGCCCTCCTACCTACTTCGAGGCCCTGACCGCCGCCGCCTTCCTCGGATTCGCCGAGGAGGAGGTGGAGCTCGCTGTGCTGGAGGTGGGGCTGGGCGGCAGGCTCGACGCCACGAACCTGGCCGATCCCGTCCTCTCGCTCATCACCCCCATCAGCTTCGATCATCAGGAGTACCTGGGCGACACCCTGGCCGCGATCGCCCGCGAGAAGGCGGGTATCCTGCGCCGCGGCCGGCCGGCGATCGCCTGGATTGAGGAGCCCGAGCCGGCCGAGGCCGTGCGGGAAATGGCGATCGAGGTGGGAGCGGACCTCCGCTTCGCCTCCTCCGAGGTACGGATCGAGAGGATCGAAGGGAACACGGGAAGAATGGGGCAGAGGGTGCGCCTGACGACCCCAGCGGGCCTCTACGACCTCGCGATCGGCCTCTCCGGCGCCCACCAGGCGAAGAACCTGGGGCTCGCGGTACGGGCGGCGGAGGTCCTCGCCGCCGCCGGCTTCCCAGATCTGGATTCGAGCGCGATCGTCCGCGGCGCCGCCGCCTGCCGCTGGCCGGGACGCCTGGAGGAGGTGGAGATTCCCACCGGCGAGGGCGGCCGGCGGGTTCTCCTCGACGCCGCCCACAACCCCGGCGGCGCGGAGACCCTCGCCGCCTTCCTCTCGGGAGACGCCAGGCCCGTCGACCTCCTCTTCGGAGTCCTCGCCGACAAGGACGCCCGCGGCATCCTCTCCACCCTGGCCCCCCACGTGCGGCGTTTCGTCTTCACCACCCCGGCGAGCCCGCGGGCCCAGGACCCGTCGACGCTCGCCGCCTTCCTCCCCCCCCGGACACCCGAGGCGGAGGTCTACGTCGAGCCCGACCCCGAGAAGGCGCTCGACCGCGCCCTCGCCCTCGGCGGCGACACTCTCGTCGCCTGCGGGTCGATCTTCCTGATCGGAGAGATTCGGAGAATGCTGCGGGAGAGATTCGGCGTCCCGGAACCGGCCGCCTAGGAGCCTGCGCGGCAGGAAGCGGTAGGAAAGGGTCTTCGCGATGAACGGCCGGGGACATGGGTAACACTGCAGACCGGAGACATAGGTAACACTCCCGCAGGGAGTGGTTGATAGTCCCGGCTGGCCGGTAGGGTGGCGGCGGCTCTGGAGGGAAGCCCGGAGGGCGACCGGAAGAGCCGCCGCCGCACGGCCAATTAACCATACAGTTTGCGTTCTCGTTCATCGAAACGGGCCAAGCGGAGAGCACCGAAGTAAACCGCCCACAGCCCGTCGTCGTACTCCTCGAGACCGACGCGCTCCCCGCCCAGAGCCTCGGTGAGGAACAAGTATCCTCCTTGCCACTTGATCTCGCCACCCTGATGGACGTAGCGCACCTCGTAGTGGCCTGGATACTCGGGTTGAGGGAGGTGCTTGGGGTAGGGGCGGTTGGCGGGTTCGTAGAGCTCGCTCGGAGTCCTCTGGCCGAGCGCCTCATGGGGCCTTTGTTCGTTGTAGTCGCGGCAGAATTGATCGAAGCGCTCCTGCTGGGAAGGGCCATCGGCGGCCGGCGGACGGGCCGTCTCGGCCTTGAGGGTGCGGTGCATCCGCTCGTGCCGGCCGTTCTGCTCGGGATGAGCGGGCGCGATACGCTCCAGGCGAATCCCCAGCTTGAGCCAGCGCACGGCGAGCCGGGACAGACCGGAGATCGCCGCGGAGGAGGCGAAGGGACTGCCGTTGTCCGTGCGCATGACCTGCGGTAGCCCATAGTGCCGAAACGCCCGTTCGTACGCCGGCCAGGCTCCGTCTCCCGACACCGAGGGTAGACCGTGGACGACGAGCACGAAGCGGCTGAACGAGTCCACTACCGTCAGGGGATAGCACAGGCACCCGTCCCCGGTCCGAAACTGCCCTTTGAAGTCGCTCGTCCAGACCTCATTGGCCGCGGTGGCTTCGGTCCGCGGCCGGACCGCGGGGTGAGGGCGAGAAGAGCGCCGCCGGGAGTTCTCCACGAGACCCTCGCGCTTGAGGACCCCGCCGATCGTGCTCGCCGCCGGCCAGGCTTGCTCGGGCTCGTGCTTCTGGAGCCAGGCGACCAACTTCCGTGGGCCCCAGGTTGGATGCTTGCGGCGCAGTTCCACCAATCGCTCGGCCACCTCGGCCGGGGTCTGAGCCGGGCGGCGATGCGGCGCTCGTGACCGGTCCTTCAGGCCCTCGACGCCCTCGCTCCCGTACCGCTGGGCCCACTTGTAGCCGGTCTTCCGGCTGATCCCGTTCTTCTCGCACAGCTCTGTCATCGTGTACAAACAGCTCTCGAAATCTGCAACAAATCGGCATCGACTCATCTGGGTGTTCTCGCTCCAAGGCATTCGGGCATCCCCCCTCGCTACCCGAATCCTCCCTCACGGAACTGTCACCCATGTCCCCGGTCCGATCTGTTACCCATGTCTCCGGTCTGTACCGCGAGCCACCCCCCTCCTAGCCCATGCTCTTACACACATCTAAGCGAGATTGTCGAATGCCTCGATGGCGATGACA
>JAXDLD010000630.1:0-4005 GCA_034666805.1 Acidobacteriota bacterium | reverse complement strand
ACGGGAGGAACGGGTTGAGGATGGTGAGGTCTCCAATCCTCTGGCCGTGATTCAGATCCTCGGTCCACAGGCGGTCGCAGCGCTCCACACGGGCTGCCTGGACGATGAGCGCATCCCAGAAGGAGACCTTGAGGGTCGAGGCCAGACGGATGCCTGCGAGGAGGAGGTCCCCGGTGTTCTCCACCAGTCGCCAGGTGAGGTACTGCTCGACGATAGCGAGGGCTTCGGCGGGCTTTAGCGGTCGCTTCATCTTGCGCGTCACGGTGACGAAGAACTCCTGCAGCACCTGTACGCTCAGCACCCCCTCTCCCGAGCGCCAGAGGTCCGCCACCAGGTCCCGCGCGATGATGTGCTTGCTGCCGGCATCCCGGTCTTCGGCGTAGACCAGGATGTTGGCGTCAACGAAGACCGGCACGGTCGTGAAGCTCGTCTCTGGAAGGGAGCGGACCACCGCCCAAGTGGGTACCCCGTTCGAGGCGCTCGAGGGCGGCTCGCTTGGCGGTCTCGTAAGCCTCATCCTCGGTCACGAGGCGAAACAGCTCTTCGCGCAGCAGTGCGGAGACCGAGCGCTTGCGGCGCGCCGCCAGTACCCGCGCCTTGTGAATAAGCTCCTCGTCGAGCGTCAGCGTGATGTTCCGTTGCATCGTCCTCACCTCAGTACACGCATTCTACGTGCTCCATCGATCCTACGTGATCGTAAGCCGGGCGAGGAGCTCGGTCAAGGTCAGGTCAGCGCGCCGCGTTCACATCCCGCACCAGCTTCTTCATCGCCTCCTCGTCCTCCCCATCATAGTACCCACGAATCCTCCCCTCCCCGTCGACGAGCACGAAGCGGGTGCTGTGGAGGATCGGCTCCTGCGTGCTGCCGGCATCCCCCTTGGGGACGTCGATGGCGAGCTTGAAGCCTTCGCGGGAGAGGCGGTGGAGGTCCGGCTCGGGGCCGGTCAGGAAGAGCCAGTCGGCGGGCGCGTGGAAGGTCGCGGCGTAGCGGGCGAGGACCTCGGGGGTGTCGTGGACCGGGTCGACGGTGAAGGAGACCCGGCGGACCCTCTCCCCCGTCGGCAGCTCCTCCCCGAGCCGCGCCATGCGCGCCGTCATCATGGGACAGGAGGCGGCACAGCGGGTGAAGACGAAATCGGCGATCCAGGGAGCGCCGGCGAGGGTGGCCAGGGTCACCGGCCGGCCGTCCCGGTTGGTGAGGGCGAAGGGCGGGACCGTCCCCAAAAACGGAGGCGGAGGAGTGCGGTTGAACCGGCTCCAGCCGGCGGCCACCGCCACAGCCAGGAGGACCGCCACGAGCACGCTCCAGAGGAGGAGCCGCCGCAACGGTACCGGCTGGCGCTCGGAGGCGGGCAGAGTCACTCGACTCTTCCGCCGCGGGTGACGAGGAGGTCGGCCGCGAAGGCGAGGAGCGCCATGGCGACGGTGATCGCCAGGGGAATCGCGATCGGTACGCTTGGAGACAGGGCGAGGGTGCCGCGAAGGGCGGCGATGCCGTAGGTCAGGGGGTTGAGGCGCATCAGGAGGCCCAGCCAGAGGGGCGCTCCGGCGAGCGGGAAGAAGGAGCCCGAGAGCAGCCACATGGGTAGGAGGACGACGTTCATCACCGCGTGGAACCCCTGCACCGAATCGACCTTCCAGGCGAAGCCGAAGCCGATGGCGGTCAGCGAGACGGCGAGGAGGGCGAGCACCCCGGCGGCCTGCAACAAAGAGGAAAGGGTCAAGGGGATGCCGGTGAGCGGGGCGAGAAGGAGGAAGACCACCCCCTGGAGCCAGGCGAGGGTCGCGCCGCCCAGGACCTTGCCGGCGACGATCGCCCCGCGCGAGACCGGCGCCACCAGCACCCCCTGGAGGAACCCCTCGTGGCGGTCCTCGATCACCGAGATGGTCGAGAAGATCGCCGCGAAGAGGAGGACCAGGGCGATCGTCCCGGGGAAGAAGAACTGGAGGTAGGAGACGCCCGCGCCGGAGCCAGCAGCTCCCGGCAGCCGGAAAGAGCCGGCGAGGCCGCTCCCCATGAAAAGCCAGAAGACGAGCGGCGTGCCGATCGCCCCCGCCACCCGGCTCGGCTGGCGGAAGAAGCGCGTGAGCTCGCGCCGCCAGAGAGTGAAGGCCGCGAGCCCGTTCACCGCTTCCGCCTCCCCCGGCGGCTCCCCTTCTCCTCCGGCGCGGGCTCCGCGTCCTCCTGGGCGAAGAGGCCGTAGCCGGTGCGGCGGAGGAAGACGTCCTCCAGGGTCGGCCGCGCCACGGTCACCGATTCGACCCGGCCGGGGAGTGCCTCGACCAGCCGTGCCACGAGCTCGTGCGCCCGCTCGCGCTCCAGCCGCACCCCGGTCTCCTGGACGGCGAGCTCGAGATCCGGGTAGCGCGCCGTCAAATCCCGAGCCAGGGCTTCCGGGTCGGGGCCGGTCAGGGTCACCACGTCGCCGCCGATCTCGTCTTTGAGCGCGGCGGGCGAGCCCTCGGCCACGATCTTGCCCCCGGAAAGCAGGGCCAGCCGGTCGCAGCGGTCCCCCTCCTCCATGAAGTGGGTGGTCAAAAGCACCGTCACCCCCTCCCGGCGGAGGGTGTCGAGCGCCGTCCAGAGGTCGCGCCGGGCGCCAGGGTCGAGCCCGGTGCTCGGCTCGTCGAGGAGCAGGAGCCGGGGCTCGTGGAGGAGGGCCTTGGCGATCTCGGCCCGGCGGCGGAGGCCGCCAGAGAGCTTTTCCGCCCGCTCCGACGCCCGGTCGGCGATCCCGAACCGGGCGAGCCCGGCGTCGATCCGCCTGCCCAGCTCCGCCCCACGGAGACCGTAGAGGTGCCCTTGATGGACGAGGTTCTCGCGCACGGTGAGCTGGAGGTCGAGCGAAGGGGACTGGAAGACGACGCCCAGGAGCCGCCGCACCCGCGAAGCCTCCCGCGCGAGATCGGCGCCGAAGACCTGGATGCTGCCGGCCGCGGGTGGGCTCAAGGTCGCGAGGATGCGGAAGAGGGTCGTCTTGCCGCCGCCGTTGGGCCCCAGAAAACCGAAGATCTCCCCGGGCGCGATGCGGAAATCGAGGCCGTGGAGGGCACGGCGGTCGCCGTAGGAGAACTCGACGCCTTGCGCGGCGATTGCCGGGGTCACCGTCTCCAGCACGTGGCTCGGGCCCAGGAAGACGGATCAGCGGGCGATGCGGTCGACGAGCATCGCGAGGAGGACGCCGGGCAGGTAGAGGAGCGAGGCCAGCATCAGCCAGCGCGCCCCGGAGGTCGACCGGCTGCGGGCGAAGGCGACGCTCGCGCCGAGGTAGACGAGCCCGAGAACGAGGGCGCCCACGAAGTAGATCGTCCCCATGAGGCCGAGGACGGACGGCATGAGGGAGACCGGCACCAGGGCCGCCCCGTAGAGAATCATCTGGCGCGCCGTCCGTGTCCCTTCGGGGTCGAGCACGGTGAGCATGGGGAAGCCGGCGTTGGCGTAATCCTCGCGGCAGAGCCAGGCGATGGCGAGGAAGTGCGGCATCTGCCAGAAAAAGAGAATGCCGAAGAGGACCCAGGCGGCGATGCCGACCTCGCCGGTGACCGCGCTCCACCCCATGACCGGCGGCAGGGCGCCGGGGATGGCCCCGATCACCGTGGCGAGCGAGCTCACCCGCTTCAAGGGGGTGTAGACGAAGACGTAGCCGGCGATCGCCAGCGCCCCGATGAGGGCGGTCAGGAGGTTGACGGCGACGGCGAGCCAGGCGAGACCGGCGACACCCAAGACCACCCCGAAGAGGAGGGCGGCGTCGGGGTCGATCCGGCCGGTGGGAAGCGGCCGGTTGGCCGTGCGCCGCATGAGGGCGTCGGTGTCGCGCTCGAGCACGTGATTCAGGACCGAGCCGGCGGCTGATACCAGGGCGGTGCCGAGCAGGGTGTGGACGAGGAGGAGGAAGCGGAAGCCCGGCCGCGTGCCCTCAGCGAGGAGGAACCCCAGGCCGGCGGTCAGGACCACCATCAGGGTGATCCCCGGCTTGGTCATCTCCTTCCAGTCCGCCAGGCGAG
>JAXDLD010000629.1:0-8107 GCA_034666805.1 Acidobacteriota bacterium | reverse complement strand
ACAACCTGATCCTGGCGGGAGACTGGACGGCGTGCGGCCTGGTCGCCGGCTGCGTCGAGGCGGCGGTGATCTCCGGCCGCCTCGCGGCCCACGCCCTCTCCCAGTCGCCCCCGCTCCGCGATATCGTCGGTTTCGATCACCCTTGAGGAGAGGAGAAGAAGATGAGCCAAGAGCGCTTCCAGCGTGACGATCCCGAACGGACGGAGCCGGTCCGCAGCTTCCCGAACGCCTTCCGCGACGCCGATCCCTGGAGCGGCACCACCGCCGGGACGGAGCCGCCCGACTGGCTGGGGTCGGAGAGCGCCGCACCCGCGGCGGACGACGACAGCGCGGACTTCGTCACCCAGGGCGTCCGCAAGGGCTATGACCTGCTGCGGGAGCAGATGGACCGCGGCCAGCAGTACGCCGAGCAGATGCGGGGGAGCGTCGGCTCCGTCCCGGACCTGCGGAGCATCATCCAGCAGACCCTGCAGTTCTATTCCGATGGGGTGCTGCTCTGGCTCGACCCGTTCCTCCGGCTCCAGCCCAAGCAGCCCGGGGGAGGCTCCGCGCCCTCGGTGCAGGTCGTCTCGTCGCGCCAGACCCGGTCCTCGATCAAGCTGTTTCCGGGCGCGACCGGCCCCTTTGACGCCTATCCGCTCTGGTCGCGCGATCGCGCCAAGCCGCCGCTCGGAGACGCCAAGTTCGTCAAGGCTGCGGGTGGGGGCGCCACTCTCCAGGTGCGGGTCCCGAACGCCCACCCGGCCGACCTCTACATGGGCGTGATCACCAGCCGTAGGTCCGGCCAGCCGGCGGGGGTGGTGACGATCCAGGTCCTCCCGGCCTGAAAGCCACCGTACCGTGTCGACGCAGCCGGACACGCCAGGGCTGGTGCCGCGGGTGCTCGCGGAGTACGGAGCCTTGACCCGCTCGGCGGTCGAGCGGTATCTCCCGGCCGGGGAGCCGCGGCGCTATCTCTACGACCTGGTGACCGACTATCCCCGGCGCGGGGGCAAGGCGATGCGCCCGAGCCTCTGTCTCGCCACCGCGTGCGCCTTCGGCGCCCGGCCGGAGGAGGCGCTCTTCGCCGCGGCGTTGATCGAGCTCCTCCACAACGCGACCCTGATCCACGACGACATCGAGGACGAGAGCGAGATGCGCCGTGGCCGCCCCGTGCTCCACCACCTCCACGGCGTGCCGCTGGCCCTGAACGCCGGCAACAGCCTCGCTCTCCTCAGCCTGCGTCCCCTGCTCGAGAGCCAGGGGCAGCTCGGCCCGGGCCTCCTCCTGCGCATCTTGCAAGAGACCGAGCGGACGACGCGCGAGCTCGCCGAGGGGCAGGCGCTGGAGCTCGGCTGGCGCCGCGACAACGTGGTGGGCTTGGGCGATGCGGACTACTTCGAGATGGTGCTCAAGAAGACCGGCTGGCTGGGGATGATCTTTCCCACCCTGGCCGGCGCCCTGGTCGGCACCCGCGACCCGCGGCTCCCGCTCGCTCCCTTCGTCCGCTTCGGCTTCTTCTTCGGGGCGGCCTTCCAGATCCGGGACGACGTGCTGAACCTGGTCGCGGACGGCCGCTACGGCAAGGAGCGCGACGGCGACCTCCGGGAGGGGAAGCGGACGCTGATCCTGATCCACCTCCTGAGCCAGGCGGCGCCGGCCGAGCGCGAGCGGATCGCGGCGTTCCTCGGCCAGCCGCGGGCCGCCCGCCGGGAGGCCGACGTGCGGTGGCTGAGACGCCAGATCGACCGTTACGGCTCCCTCGACTACGCCCTGGGGATCGCGGGGGGCCTCGCCGGAGCGGCGCGTCACGAGTACTCGCGGATCTTTGGCGGGCTCAACGACGGCCGGGACAAGCGCTTCGTCCTCGAGCTGATCTCCTGGTCGCTCCTGCGCGACGCCTGAGAGCCTCGCGAGCACCCCGGAGATGGCGGAGCCCTGGATGATCTACGGCGCGACCGGCTACACCGGCCGGCTGGTGGTCGAGGAGGCCGTCCGCCGGGGGCACGCCCCGGTGCTCGCCGGCCGCGACGGGGCGCGGCTCTTCCGGCTCGCCGGACCCCTCGGCCTCGAGCACCGCGCGGTCTCCTTGGACGATCCGCCCCGCCTCGCCCGCGCGCTCGCCGGCATCCGGGTGGTCTTAAACGCCGCCGGACCCTTCGCCGCGACCGCCGCCCCGCTCGCCGCCGCCTGCCTCGCCGCCCCCGCCCACTATCTCGATCTCGCCGGCGAGATCGAGGTTTTCGCCGCGCTCCGCAGCCTGGACGGCGAAGCGCGCCGGCGGGGCGTGCTGCTCTTGCCCGGGGCCGGCTTTGTCGTCGTCCCCTCGGACTGCCTGGCGGCCCACGTCGCCCGTCGCCTGCCCACCGCCCATTGGCTGCGGCTGGCGATCTCCCGCTCGCCCTTCCTCTCCCGCGGCTCGGCCAGGACCGTCGTCGAGCTGATCGGCGGCGGCGCCCAGGTGCGCAAGGAGGGCCGGATGACCCCGCTCCCCTGGAGCCGGCTCGCGCGCCGGATCGATTTCGGCACCGGCGACGGCCCCCGCCCGAGCCTCGTCCTGAGCTGGGCCGACGTCTACACGGCCTACTTCACGACCGGGATTGCCAACATCGAGGTCTGCGTCGAGGTGAGCCCCTGGGAGGAGATGGCCTTCCAGGCCGGCCGCTTCGGCTCCCGGCTGCTCGGCACCGCCGCCTGGCAGCGACTCCTCCGGGCCCAGGTGGAGATGCTGCCCGCGGGGCCATCCCCGGCCGAGCGGGCGCGGCATCGCCGGGTCGTCCTGGCGGTGGTGGGCGACGCCGAGGGCCGGCGGGCCGCGGCGCGCCTGGAGACCCCCGACTCCTACACCCTGACAGCCACGGCGGCGGTGGCAGCGGTCGAGAGGACCTTGGGCGGCCTGGCGCCGGGAGGCTTCCAGACGCCCGCCGGAATCTACGGCGCCGACTTCGTGCTCGGGCTTCCGGGAGTCGTGCGCGAGGACCTCGCGCTGTAGCGCTCAGGCCGGACCGGCGAGGAGCTCGCGGGCGTCGTCGAGGTCGGGTGTCGAGAGCCCCTCTTGGAAGCCCTCGTAGATGCCGGCGAGGATCGTCCGCCCCTCCGCCCCCCGCCCCTCCCGCGCGAGGAGGCGGACGAGATGGACCGCCGCGCGGAGCGCCAGGGCCCGGGCGCCCTGCCGCTCGGCGATCTCCAGGGCCCGGCGGAAGGCCGCCTCGGCTCCCGCGGAGTCGGCAAGCCGGGCCAGGAGCTCGCCCCGGAGACGATGGAGCTCCGCGTCGTAGAAGACGTCGAGCTGGGTCTCCGAGAGGGCGAGGCCCTCCTCGACCGCCGCCAGCCCCTCCTCGATCCGGCCCGCGCTCGCGCACACCTCGACCAGGTAGGTCAGCCAGTAGGCCCGGGGGAGCATGGTCCCGATCGCCCGATGGGTCGCCAGGGCCTCGCGGATCTGCGCGATGCCCCCCTCGGGATCGCCGCGATGCATCGCGGTCCAGCCAGAGCCGCAGGTGGCGAGGGCGAGGAAGAAGGGGAACCGCTGCTCGCGCGCCAGGGCGACGAACTGCTCGGCCACCCGGCGGACCTCCTCGGGCTGGCGGAGCTCGTGCCAGAGGATCATCTCGAAGAGAAAGCCGGTAACCCGGACGTAGGGCGAGGGGAGCCCCGCGATGATCGCGAGCGTCTCGCCCATGCGCCGGACCGCCTCGTCCGGCCGGCCCAGGAGCCAGACGCACCAGAAGTGATAGACGTAGGGGAGGAGGCCCGATTCGTCGCCGTACGCCTCCGCGAAGCGGGATTGAAGCTCCGGCCGATAGAGGGTCATGGCGTCCTCCAGGGACTCCCGCGCCTCCGCCAGCGCCCCTTCGTAGAAGCTCGTGATGCCCCGCGCCGAGCTGGCGATGAAGAGCTCCTCGTCGCTCGACTTCGGCAGCCGGCCGATCTCCTCCGCCAGGGCCCGCGACTCCTGCCGGTGGCCCCGCAGGAGGTGGTAGACCCAGAGGCCGTAGAGCGACGGGATGAGGCGCGGGACATCGCCGAGCTCGCGGCAGAGCGCCTCGGTCCTGTTGGCGTTCTCCTCCACCTCCGGCGAGGCATAGCCCCGGGTGGGGATGAGGGCGACCCCCAGCAAGGAGCGGAGCCTCAGCTCCTGCTCGCGGGTCTCGGGCGAGGGCGGCAGGTCGGCCAGCAGCTCGATACCCTTGCGGCAGTGACTCAGGGCCTCGCTGAAGGCCGAGCGCTGGGTGGAGCGCAGGGCGGCCTGCTGGAGATAGAGGACGGCCCGCAAGGGGAGGCCGGCCCGCTCGAAATGGTAGGCCACGATCTCGGGCTCGGTCTCTTGGCCGCCTCTCAGCCTCTGCTCCAGGATCTCGGCGATCTGCTGGTGGATCTCCTGGCGCAGCTTCTTGAGCAGCGACAGGTAGGCGGCGTCCTGGATCAGGGCATGCTTGAAGATATAGACCGCCTTCGAGGCCACCCCGCGGCGGCGGACGAGGTCGGCGCGGACCAGCTCCTCGAGGCCGCTCCGGACGAGCGGCTCCGCGAACGCGGAGATGGCGGCCAGCAGCTCGAAGGTGAAGACCCGGCCGATGACCGAGGCGAGCTGCGCCACTTCCTTGGCCTCCCCCAGCCGATCGAGCCGCGCCATGAGCGAGCCATAGAGGGTGGAGGGGATCTCCGGCTCCGCCCCCTCTCCCTCCGCCTCGATCACGGCCCGGATCAGCTCTTCGACGAAGAGCGGGACGCCGTCGGTCTTGGTGACGATCTGCCGGCGCACCGGGGCGGGCAGGTCTCGCCGCGGGTCGAGGCGATCGATCAGCGACTCGGTCTCGTCGTCCGTCAGGCGGGAGATGCCGATCTGGGTGATCAGGGCCCGGTGCTGCCAGGGGGACTGGAACTCGGGCCGGAAGGTGGCCACGAGGAGGAGGGGCACGTCGGAGATGGCGCCCAGGAGTTGGCCGAGCAGCTCGAGGGTCGAGGGGTCGACCCAGTGCAGGTCCTCGATCACCAGGACCAGCGGCTGGAGCTCCGCCATCTGGGTCAGCAGCGCCACCAGGATCTCCAGGGTCCTCTCGCGCCGCACGTCGGGCGTGATGGTCAGGGGGTGATGCTCCTCCGACGGGAGGTCGAAGAGGGCGGCGAGGAGTGGAAGGTTCTCCTCCGGGGGGAGGCCGTAGCGGCGGAGCAGGTCTAAGAGACCGCGGAGCTTCTCCTCCGGGGTCTCGCGGCCCGCGAGGACGCTCCGCTCCAGGATCTCCAGGATGGGGGCGAGCGGCGAGCTCTGGGTGTAGGGCGAGCCGTAGCCGACGAGCCAGGTCGAGGCCTCGCCGGCGAGCCGCTCGCGGAGGGCCCGCACGAGACGGGATTTGCCGATCCCCGCCTCGCCGCCGATCGTCACCGCCTGCCCGGTCCCCGAGCGGGCGAGACGGAAACGGTCGAAGAGGAGGTCGAGCTCCCGGTCGCGGCCCACCAGCGGCGAGGTCTCGCCGCTCGCGCTATCCCGGTCGAGGACCGCGAGGACCCGGTAGTGGGGGACCGCCGGGCCGAAGCCGGGCAGGTGAGCGGGCGTCAGGGCCTCGAGCGCGAAGCCGCGGGCGACCAAGGGGTAGCTCTCGGCGCTCACCACGACGCGGTTGGGAGCGGTGACCCGCTGAAGGCCGGCGGCGAGATCCAGGGTGGAACCGAGCTGAAGCTCGGCGGCGCCGTCCGGCCGGTGCGCGAAGACCGCCGGGCCGGTGTGGATGGCGATGCTGACGGCGAGCCGCCGCGGGTGGCCCGCCGGGTTGGGGAGACCGAGCCCCTCCACCTGGGCGATCAGGTCGCGCGCCACCCGCACGGCCCTCTCGGCGTCGTCCTCACGGGCCCGCGGGTGGCCGAAGTAGAACCAGACGAGGCCGCCCAGAAGCCCGCCCAGGCTGCCGCCCAGCGGCTCGACCTTGGCGCTCACCCTCTCCCGGAGGTCGGCCAGGGCCTCGGACAGCACCTCGACGTCCAATCCCCGCGGCTCTCCCGAGCCGCCGTCCACCCCGGCCAGGCCGCAGCAGGCGACCGTGACCCGGCGTCGTTCCCCGAGCTGGGAGCGGCCGCCCGAGACCGAGCCGCTGCCGTGGAAAGGCCGCGACGGCGAGGCCGGCCATTCGACGAGCGTCGCCTCGGTCATGGGCACGGCGACGCTCCCCCCGGCGAGCGGCAGGCGCGCCGGGCCGCCGAGGGCGGCGGTCGAGAGCGCCCCGGCCAGGCCGGCGAGGCCTTCCGCGACCTCCGCGGCCCCCCGCGGCCGGTGCTCGCGGTCCTTCTCGAGCAGCCGGGCCACCAGGTCGGCCAACGGCGGCGGGATCTCCGGGCGGATCCCATGGACCGGTTGCGGCCGCAGGTTGAGCACCCGCCCCAGGGTCTCGCGCGGGTGCCGGCCGTGGAAGGGCGAGGCTCCGGTCAGGGCCTCGTAGAGGAGCGAGCCCAGGGAGAAGAGGTCGGACCGGGCGTCCAGGTCGAGCCCCAGGACCTGCTCGGGTGACATGGCGTGGCAGGTGCCGAGGATCGTGCCGGGAGCCGAGAGCGACGGGTCCGGGAGGGCGGGGTCCCCCTCCTCCGGCAGCTCCTTGGCGATGCCGAAATCGAGGATCTTGGCGCGCCACGCCGGGGTCACCATGACGTTGGCCGTCTTCAAGTCCCGGTGGAGCACGCCGTGAAAGTGCGCCTCGGCGAGCCCCAAGGCGACGTCCCTGCCGAGCTCCAGGACACGGGAGATGGGGAGAGGGCCCTCGGCGGCGAGCAGGTCGCAGAGCGTCCGGCCCTCCACCAGCTCCATGACGATCCAGTCGCTGTCCTCCCTCTCGACCAAATCGTAGACCTGGACGATGGCGGGGTGGTTGAGGCGCGCCACGGCCCGGGCCTCCCGGCGCAGGCGCTCGCGGGCGTGCTGGACCGCTCCCGACCGGATCTGCTTGATGGCGATCCGGCGCCGCAGGCGCTCGTCCCAGGCGCGCCAGACGGTGCCCATGCCACCGGCGCCGATGGGGCTTTCGAGGAGATAGGGACCGACCTTCTCCTGCGGGAGGTCGCCCCGGGGACTATCCGATTTCACGATGGGCGCTAGTCTAGTCGAAAACGTCCGGCACGGCCCACACGCGGTATCCTTGGCCCCATGTTGCAGACCGTACGCCGATTCGCTTTCCTCACGCTCCTCGCTCTCCTCACCCTCCCCAGCCTGGCCGCCGCCGCCCTCCCCTGCGCCCCGTGCGCGGGGGTGCGCCTGGCGGCCCCGGACGGGGTGATCGATGCCCTGAAGGCCCAGTATCAGCTCAAACCCGGCAGCCCCCTCTTCGTCGCCTGGGACGTGCCGTTGACGCCCGAGGAGGCCCCCGGGGCGCTCTCGCCCGCCACCGTCGCCCAGGCCGGGGGGACCCCCTGGCTCTCCCTCGTCTTCACCACCCCGGCCCCCCTGGCCAAGGACCCGGCGCACCTCGCCCGGCTCCAGGGCGAGCTCCAGGCGGTGGCGCGGGTCGCCGCCGCGGCTCCCGCCGGGAGCTGGTTCCAGGTGGTCTGGAGGCCGGAGGGGCAGGAGGAAGCGCCCCAGGACCTCTCCGAGTATGGCTTCCTCTTGAAACGCGCCGCGGTGACCCTGACCGGCGCCCGGCCCGACGCCAAGGTGGCGACCGAGGCCCTCCCCGCCGACGCCAAGACGGTTGCCGGCCTCTACGCCCAGGAGGTCGCCGCCTACCTGGAAGCCCTCGTCCTCCGCCCGGGGACCCCGGAGGAGGTCGCCGCCGCGGTGGCCGCCGTGGCCCAGGCCGACCCCGGCCGGCCGGTGGTGCTCGACGCCCTCCCGCTCTCGGCCGACCCGCGGGAGGCGGTGGCCGAGGCCGCGCGCTGGACCGTGCGCGGAGTCGAGCTCACCCTCTTTAGCGCCTCAGCCCCGGCCCCGGTCACCACGGCCACCCTCGTCCCCTTCGCCCTCCTCGCCCGCGAATTCATCGGCGACATCTCCTATGACCCTACGAGCGTGCCCGCCGGGCCCCGGGAGTCCTGGGTCTTCGTCCGCGGCAAGGACCTGGGGCTGCGGGTGATCGCCGTTCCTACCCCCGGGGCGGCCGACCTCGCCCTGCGCTTCGCCGACCCCTCGCTCCGCCGGCCGGTGCGC
>JAXDLD010000628.1:0-12373 GCA_034666805.1 Acidobacteriota bacterium | reverse complement strand
CCCGACCCTCTTCCGCTCCTGCGATACGACTTCCCATGGCGCCTCCCCGATAGTCATTCCTTCTTGGGGAAACAGCGAAACATACTTTGGCGCCTATGTACAGCACAAAGTTGTGTATAAGAGGGTGGGCTAGGAGGGGGGCGCCTCGCGCTACATTGAACCCTCCCGCGCCCAGCAAGAACCAGGAAGAGCGCCCCACCCGGAGCGCCTTTCCCCACTTCCACCGCGAGCCTACTCCGCCTGCCTCGAGCCCGAATCCGCCCGACCTGCTCCTCCGCCGCCGGCCCGGCGGCCTCCGTCAGAGTCGCAGGCGCCCAAGGCGACCGCACAATCGCCTCCAGCAGGTAGAGCCGGATTCCTGGGCCTTGGATTGAGATCCAAGCGCCTGGAATTCGAATTCGCGGGACTTGAATTGAGATTCAGCAGGCTTGAATTGAGATTCAGGGAGCCGGAATTCGAATTCCTGGCGCTTGAATTAAGATCAAGTCGGCTTGAATTCGGATTCACTGGGGTTGAATTGAGATTCAAGCGGCTTGAATTCGGATTTTCCCGACTGGAGATGAGATTCAAGAGGCTAGGGATCAGGCCTTCGCGGGGGCGGCCGCCTGCTCGCGGCCGCGGCACCTCTTGGCGCCTAGGCCGAGTTAGGGTACGCTCAGCCGGTCGAGGATGAAATCCAGCGTCTCTTTCTGCATGAAATAGTTCGTATGGTGCACCTTGCTACTGGTCTTGAAGTCGTGGCAGTCGGTCTTGGCTAGCGTCGGTTTCAGCGCGAACTCGCTCATCGAGCCGGTGTCGACGACGAGATCGTTGGGCCCGTTAAAGATTTGATCCGCGCCGAGATCCTTGAGCTTATCGCCGCGGAACCAGCGCCAGAACCTCCAACCGACGTCTTCGGTCTCGAAGTTCGACTGCACGACGTAGTAGCTTGGCGGCTTGATGAAGGCGAGCTTGCGCAGCCGGTCAATCTCCTGGCTGTCTTTGATGCGCGACTGTCCGGCGAGGCCTGGGATCATCGCCACGGCGGCGTCAATCAATGGCGTCTTCGCCGATACGCTGACCACGGAGGTCGCGACTTTGTACCTGAACGGCATCGTCCTCCTGTCGACGATCCTCAACTTCGGGACCGCGCGTTTCGACGTCGGCAACGACCTCCCCTATCCGCTCTTCCTCCCCACCTACACGGCGACTGCCTGGAGGGGAACCGCCTCTCCCCCGAGGAGCGGCGCGACATCGCCGGCAAGCTCGCGCGCCTGACCGGTCTCTCGGCGCGGTTCCTGGACGAGGCGAACCTGCGGCCGGTGATCTCCGCCTTCGACAAGGAGCTGCTCCGGGACCGCCGCCTGACCACCGGGCGGCTCGACAGCCGCTTCGTGGGGACGGACCGCGAGGCGACCGGGGAACGCAACGAGTTCGACCCCAGCTACGCCGCCATCCAGGGTCCCTTCACGGCCATGTTCTACGCCTATGCCCACGACGCCCTGGGCTGGACGAGCGACCTGCCGTACGAGGCGTTGACCGACCGGGTGTCACCGTGGAGCTTCCGGGAGTGGAGCAACGAATACCTGAACGTGGCCGAGGACCTCCGCCGGGCGATGGCCGTGAACCCTTCCTTGAAGGTGTTCGTGGCCAACGGCTACTACGACCTGGCGACCCCCTACTTCGCCACCCGCTACACCTTCGACCATCTGGGCTTCGAGCCCAACTATCCGCAGCGGGTGACGATGCGCTACTACGAGGCCGGGCACATGATGTACATCCGCCACGCCGAGCTCAGGAAGCTCAAGGAGGACATCGCCGCCTTCCTACGCTCCGCGGGCGGAGGGTAGATGGCGAGGTTCCGGAAGTTGGGGTACAGGGGGCCGGCAGCGGATAAAGATCGCTACCCGAGCCCCATCTCCTCGAGAGACCGGGCGGTGAGGACCCGCTGCGCCAGGTCCTGAAGCTCCTTCGCAGAGGAGATCGCCTTCATCCGTCGACGGGTCCCCCGCGGCAGCGCCCCGAAGCGCTGCTCCAGCAGCCGAAGGACGAGCTGTCTCATCCCTTCCACCTGACCTTCCTGGCGCCCCTCCGTACGCCCCTCTCGCCGCCCTCTCTCCAGCGCGCCATTCCACCATTCGCTCAGGGTCTCTTCCAACATGGCGATCTCCTCCAACTCACCGACCTCCGGAATTGTAACTCCTGGCCGCATCCGCCGGAGCAGCCGCAGCAGCCAAGTCGTGAAAGCATGGCGCAGCTCCGGCTCCTCCCCGCGCGGTAAGAGGCCGGCCAGCTCCGCGGCGAGAGCGGGCAGATCCTCAGGGGCGCAGGCCTCCAACCGGAACAGGGTCGCCACCCGGTTGCCCGGCAGGATCATCTCCTCCGGGCGCAGGCGGTTCTCGTCGACCAGCAGGTAGGTGAGCTGCGGCAGGTAAGGCCCAAAGCTGGGCGGGACGGCCCGGAACAGGCTCCCCAGGTCGACCGGCACGCCCCAGGGGCGCTTGCCGTTGTAGAGCACCAGCGGCAGCACCGCCGGTAGCCCCTGGGCTGGGGTGACCTCCCCCGTCCGCACCAGGTCGGAGAGGAGGAGGGCCACGTAGCCCAGGAGGCGGACCGCCATGAACGGGTCGGGCTTCGACTGGAACTCCAGCAACAGGTAGACATAGAACCAGCCCCGCTCGCCTCCCCGCCAGCGCAGACGCCAGATCATGTCGCTGTGACGCTCGCGCAGGTCGTCGCTCGTGAAGCTCGCGCCCGCCCGCTCCAGCGTCGTGAAGTCGAGATCCGCGACCCAGTCCTCGTGGACGAAGCCGCGCAGGAGCTCCTCGACCATTCTGGGATGAGAGAAAAGAAGCTTGTAACCGCTGTCGTGCTCCGCCATCGCGCCCTCCCCCGGACGGCCTGGATGGCCGTCCTACAGGAGAGGACGGAAAGCCTCCCGACGATCGCTCACCTCTTCGTGAAGAAAAGCGGCTCCTCTTCCCGCCACACCGCCTCGCCCCCGGCGTAGTGCTCCCGCTTCCAGATGGGGACCTCGGTCTTCAGCCGTTCGAGGGCGGTGCGGTTGGCCTCGTAGGCGGCGGCGCGGTGGGGGGAGGCGGTGGCGATGACGACGCTCGCCTCGCCCACTCCCACCTCGCCCAGACGGTGGACGATCGCCGCCCGCAGGCCCTCGTGGGCGGCTTCGAGGTCGGCGGCGATGGCCTCCAGGGCGGCGCGAGCCATTGCCCTATAGGCGCTGTAGGTGAGCTGGGTGACCTTCTGGCCGGCGTGCTGGTTGCGCACGGTGCCGAGGAAGACCACGACCGCGCCGCGGCCGGGGCCGGAGATCCCCTCGACCACCCGGTCGATCTCGATCGGCCCCTCGACCAGGGCCGTCCGCACCCGCTCGGCGTTCTCCGGGGTCCCCGGCGCCCCCGCTCCCGAGCCGCCGGAGACCGGCGGCAGGAGGGCGACCTCGACGCCTTCCGCGAGCGCCTCCTCCGGCCGGACGATCCGGCCGTCGACCGCCACCGCCAGGCGCGGCCAGAGGGGGACGAGCCCCGGGTGCTCGCGCTCCAGCCGTGCCCTAAGGTCGCTCACCCGACTCCCGGGGTCGAGGTCGAGCTCCAGCTCGGCGGCCCCGAGGGCGTCCGCAGCACTTGCGAAAGCGAGCAGGCGAATCCGCATGGCCGGATGGTACCATCGCCGCTCCTTTCGAATGGAGGAGCGAGTGGCGATCCTAGAGAGCAAGCTCAAGAAGAACGAGGCCTTCGAGCGCCGCGCGGCGCACTGGCGGGGTGAGGTGGAGCGGCTGCGGTCCGAAGAGGAGCGCATCCGGCTGGGCGGCGGCGCCAAGGCCCAGGAGAAACAGCGGGCACAGGGCAAGATGACGGCCCGCGAGCGGGTGGCGGCCCTCTGCGACCCGCAAGCGCCGTTTCTCGAGCTCGGCCTCTGGGTGGCCGAGGGCTTCTACAAGGAGTACGGCGGAGCGCCCGCCGCCGGGGTCGTCCTGGGGGTCGGCCGGATCCACGGCCGCGAGGTGGTCGTCGTCGCCAACGACGCCACGGTCAAGGCCGGCGCCTGGTTCCCCCTGACCTGCAAGAAGGTCCTCCGGGCCCAGGAGATCGCCTTGGAGAACCGGCTGCCCATCGTCTACCTCGTCGACTCGGCCGGCGTCTTCCTCCCTCTCCAGGACGAGATCTTCCCCGACCGCGAGCACTTCGGCCGCGCCTTCTACAACAACGCCCGCCTGTCGGCGGCCGGAGTCTTCCAGATGGCGGCGATCATGGGCTCCTGCGTGGCCGGCGGCGCCTACCTGCCGATCATGAGCGACGAGTCGCACATCGTGGAGGGGACCGGCTCGATCTTCCTGGCCGGGGCCCACCTCGTGCAGGCGGCGATCGGCGAGAAGATCGAGAACGAGGAGCTGGGCGGGGCGATCGTGCAGTGCGACATCTCGGGGGTCGTCGACCACCGCCACCCGGACGACGCCTCCTGCCTGGCCAAGATCCGCAGCCAGTTCGCCCAGCTCGCGCATGCCGCCAATGCCGCTGAGGCGCCCTTTATGCGGCGCCCACCGGCCGCCCCCCTCTATCCCCAGGACGAGCTCTACGGCATCGTCCCGGTCGACCGCGGCAAGCCCTACGACACCTTCGAGGTGCTCGCCCGGCTCCTCGACGGCAGCGAGCTCGACGAGTACAAGGCGACCTACGGCCAGACCCTGATCTGCGGCACCGGCTGGATCGGCGGCCGGGTGGTGGGGGTGGTCGCCAACCAGCGCTCGATCGTGCCGCGGAAGACCGGCACCAAGCCGGGCGACAAGGAGCTGCAGATCGGCGGCGTCCTCTACTCGGAGTCGGTCGACAAGGGGGCGCGCTTCATCGAGCTCTGCAACCAGAAGAAGATCCCCCTCCTCTTCCTCCAGGACGTCACCGGCTTCATGGTCGGCAGCCGGGCCGAGCGCGGCGGCATCATCAAGGACGGCGCCAAGATGGTCAACGCGGTCGCCAACTCGGTTGTCCCCAAGCTCACCCTCTTCGTCGGCAACTCCTATGGCGCCGGCAACTACGCCATGTGCGGCAAGGCCTACGGCGCCCGCTTCCTCTACGCTTGGCCCTCGGCGGCCATCGCGGTCATGGGCGGCGACCAGGCGTCCAAAACCCTGCTCTCGATCCAGATCAAGAACCGCGAGGTGCCGGAGGAGGAGAGGAAGCAGATCCTGGCCGACATCCAGGCCCGCTACGCCGCCGCCATGAACCCCCGCTACGCCGCCGCCCGGCTCTGGGTGGACGCCATCATCGATCCCGCCGAGACCCGCGAGGTGATCGCCCGGTCGCTCGCCTGCGCGGCGATGAACCCGGAAATTCCGGAGTTCAAAACGGGGGTCTTGCAGACGTAGGGAACCGGCCGGCGGAGAAGGTTCCTACTCCGCCGGCGTCCCGAGGAGGCCTTCGAGCTCGTGACGCCGGCTCGCCAGCTCCTCTTCGGTCTTCGCCTCCAGGACGAGCCGCAGGAAGGGCTCGGTGTTCGAGGGGCGGACGTTCGCCCACCAGGTGGGATATTGGATCGTGATGCCGTCCAGGTAGTCGATCTGGGCGTCCTTGTAGCGGTCGGCCAGGCGTTCGATCATCCCCTGTTTGTCCTCGACGACGAAGTTGATCTCCGGGCTCTTGGCGTAGCGCTTGAGCGGCGCCACGAGGCGCGACAGGGGCTCCCCCTTCTTCCACAGCAGGTTGAGCACCTCGACGACGGCCAGGAGCGCGCAGTCGGCGTGGAAGTGGTCGCGGAAGTAGTAGTGGCCGGCGAGCTCGCCGCCGAAGATGCCGTCCCGCTTCCGCAAGGTCGCCTTCATGAAGGAGTGCCCCACCCGCTCGCGCACCGGGATGCCGCCGGACTCCGTGATGTACTCGGCTACCGCGCGCGAGGAGCGCAGGTCGAAGAGCACGGCCTTCCCCGGCTCGCGGGCCAGAAGCTCGCCGCCGATGAGCGCCGTCATCAGGTCGCTCCCCACCGGGCTCCCCTGCTCGTCGATGAAGGCGGCGCGGTCGGCGTCGCCGTCGAAGGCGACGCCTAAGTCCGCGCCGCTCTCCTTCACCAGCTTTTCCAGGTCCTTCAAGTTCTCTTCCTTGAGCGGGTTCGCCTCGTGGTTGGGGAAGCGGCCGTCGAGCTCGAAGTAGATGGGGATGAGATCGATTCCCGTGGCTTCGAGGATCGGCTTGTAGAGGGTGCTCATGCCGTTCGCCGCATCGACCGCCACCTTCAGGCGCCGGCCGGCAGCCGGACGGAGGAAGGAGAGGATGTGCTCTCTATAGGCGTCGAAAATCCCCCCCTGCCGCACGCTGCCGGCCTTCGCCGCCTTCGGCAGTTCGCCCGCCGTCACCTTCTCCTCCATGAGGGCGATGCCGTGGTCGCCCGAGACCGGCCGGGCCTCGTGGCGGCTGAACTTGAAGCCGTTGTACTCGGCCGGGTTGTGGGAGGCGGTCGTCTGGACTCCGCCCGCCGCCTTCGTGTGGCCGACCCCGAAGTAGTTCATGGGCGTCGTCGCGAGGCCGATGTCGAGGACGTCCAGGCCGCCCGCGGTGAGGCCGTCGATCAGGGCCTTCTCCAGGCGCGGGCTGTGCTCCCGCATGTCGCGGCTGACCACGACGGTGTTGCCGTTCGCGCGGTCCTCGGCATCCAAGACGAACTGGAAGGCGAGGCCGATCTCGGTCGCCTTCTTTTCGTCGAGCTGACTCGGGTAGAGGCCGCGGACGTCGTATGCTTTGAAGATTCCGGACATGAGTTAAACCCTTTCAATGGCAAAAGCGAAGTCGAGGCCCTCGACCGGCGCCTCGGTCAGGGAGGCCGCTCTCGCGGAGTCTCCGTCGGCCGTCCAGTCGACCGCCAGGGTCTCGCCGGAGATCCAGGCGCGGTGAGCAGCGATCGCGTCGTCGAGCTCCGGGGCGGCCCGGTAGCGGACCCGGATGCGGTCGGCGTAATCCAGGTCCTTGTCCTTCCGGGCGGTCTGGATGCGATGGACCACCTCGCGCGCCCAGAGCCCGGCGACGAGCTCGGGGGTGAGCGCGGTTTCGAGGGCGACCAGGAGCTCGCGGTCCCCCTGGGTCGCCGCGCCCGGCCGCTCGATCAGCCGGATTTCGACGTCCTCCGCCGCCAGTTCGACCGGCCCGGAGGGAAGCGCCACGGTGATCTTCCCGCTCCCCTCGACCTCGGCGGCCAGGGCGTCGCCGTCCGCCGACTCCAGGGCCTTCTTGACCTCCCCCATCCGCTTGCCGAGCTTGGGCCCGAGCTTGGGGTAGAGCGGGCGCACCTCGTGGTGGACGTACTGCGCGCGGTCCGCCGCCCAGCGGATCTCCTTGACGTTGAGCTCGTCCTTCAGGAGATCCGAGTAGGGCTCGACGAGCACCGGGAGAGCCGGATCGGCGGTGACCAGGGTGACCGCGGCGAGCGGCTGGCGGGTTTTCAAACCGTGCTCGTTTCTCGCCGCGTGGCCCAGCCGGACGATCCGCTGGATCGCCGCCATGCTGGCGAGGAGCGAGGGCTCGTCACGCCCCTCGACTGGCCGCGGCCAATCAGCCAGGTGGACGCTCGCCAGGGCTGACTCGTCCATCCGAGTTCGATCCTTGTCTATGAGACTGTATCTACGCACGAGTTGCTGGTGGAGCACCTCGGCCACGAAGGGGGTGAAGGGGGCGAGGAGCCGGGAGAGGGTCGTGAGCACCTCGTAGAGGGTCTGGTAGGCGCTCTCCTTGTCCGCTTCCGCTGGGGTGTCCTCCGGGGTTTCCGCCGGTCCGGCGGCTGCCCAGAAGCGGTCGCGGCTCCGCCGGATGTACCAGTTGGTCAGGTCGTCCAGAAACTCCTCGATCGGCCGCGCCGCTCCCACCACGTCGTAGCCTTCGAGGGCGGCTGTGGTGTCGGCGACCAGCCGGTCGAGCCGGAGGAGGATCCAGCGGTCAAGGGCCGGCCGGGAGGAAAATCCCGGAATCTGCAGCACACCGGGCTCCCAGCCGTCCACGTTGGCGTAGATGGTGAAAAAGGAGAGCGCGTTCCAGAGCGGCAGGAGGAACTTCTGGGCCGCCTCGCGCACCAGCCCCTCGGAGAAGCGCGACGGCACCTCCGGGTCGTTGACGCAGAAGTACCAGCGCAGAGCGTCCGCGCCGGTCTTCTTGATCACCGCCATGGGCTCGACGACGTTGCCCAGCCGCTTCGACTGCTTGCGCCCCTTTTCGTCCAAGACATGGCCGAGGACGATGCAGTTGCGATAGGCGACCGAGTCGAAGAGGAGGACGCCCAGGACATGCAGGGTGTAGAACCAGCCCCGGGTCTGGTCGACTGCCTCGGCGATCAGGTCGGCCGGAAAGGCGCGCCGGGCATGGGGGTCGAAGTCGGGGAGCGGCTCGCCCATGAAGTGGTGCTGGGCGAAGGGCATGGCGCCTGAGTCGAACCAGGCGTCGATCACCTCCTGCACCCGCTTCATGGCGCCGCCGCACTCCGGGCAGGGCCAGGTGATCTCGTCGATCCCCGGCCGGTGGGGGTCGAACTGGGCCGGGTCGTAGGGGTCGGCGGGGAGCGCCCGCCCGGAGAGTCCGGCGGCGGCGAAGAGCTCGGCGTAAGAGCCGACCACCTTCTTGTGCCCGCAGGCGGCGCAGATCCAGATGGGGAGCGGGGTCCCCCAGTAGCGCCGCCGCGAGAGCGCCCAGTCGACGACGTTCTCCAGCCAGTTGCCGAACCGCCCCTCCCCGATGTGCTCGGGGTGCCAATGGATCTCCCGGTTCTTCGCCACCAGCTCGCCCTTCTCCGCCGTCGTCTTCACGAACCAGCTCTCGGTCGCGTAGTAGAGGAGCGGCCGGTCGCAGCGCCAGCAGAAGGGATAGTTGTGCTTGTAGCGGTCTGAATGGAGCATGAGGCCGCGGGACTTCAGATCCTGGGTGATCTTGGGATCGGCGTCCTTGAACCAGAGGCCGGCGAAAGGGGTGGCGCCGGGGACGATCCGGCCAAAGGCGTCGACCGAGCGGATGAGCGGCAGCCCGTAGCGCCGGCCGGTCTGGTAGTCGTCCTCGCCGAACGGCGGCGCGGTGTGGACGAGCCCGGTGCCCTCGGTCTTCGTCACGTAGTCGCCGAGCACCAGCCGCCCCGGCTCCTCGGGGAAGAAGAAGGTGTAGAGCCGGTAGTAGAGCAGCCCTTCGAGCGCTCTCCCCGAGATGCGGGCGAGGGCCGGCCACTCGCTCCGGTCCCGCAGATCGACCTGCCGGCGCTTGCCGTCCACATCTACCGCCAGGGGCACCGGCGTCGCGAGATCCGCGCCGAGGACCAGGTGCTGGCCCGGCCGGCCCGGGAAGTCGATCACCTCGTATTCGAGATCGGGGTGGACGGCGAGTCCCACGTTGGCGAGGGTCGTCCAGGGGGTCGTCGTCCAGGCGACGAAGTAGAGGTCCGGCCCCACCTCCCAGCTCCCGCCGTCCAAGGTGGCCGCGCTCTGGCCGGCTCGGGCCTGGAACAGGGTCCAGATCGAGGGGTCGTCGGCCTCCTTGTAGTTCTGCGCCACCTCGTGCGAGGAGAGGGTCGTGCCGCAGCGGGCGCAGTAGGGCTGGATCTTGTAGCCCTCGGTGAGCAGGCCGCGCTTCGACAGCTCGGCGAGGGCCCACCAGACCGACTCGATGTACTCGTTGCTGTAGGTGCGGTAGGCGTGATCGAGGTCGATCCAGTAGCCGATCCGCTCGGTCATCGCCCGCCACTGCGCCTCGTAGGTGTGGACGCTGTCCAAACAGGCGCGGTTGAAGGCGGCGATGCCGTACTCCTCGATCTGCTGCTTGCCGGCGAAGCCGAGCCTCTTTTCGACCTCGATCTCGACCGCCAGGCCGTGGGTGTCCCAGCCGGCCTTGCGCGGCACCTGAAACCCGCGCATGGTCTTGAAGCGCGGGAAGAGGTCCTTGATCACCCGGGTGACGACGTGCCCCACGTGGGGGACGTTGTTGGCCGTCGGGGGGCCCTCATAGAAGACGAAGGTGCCGGCGGGCGCCGGGCGCTCCAAGGTCTGCGCGAAGATGGCCTCGTCCCGCCAGAAGGCCAGGACCTCCTCTTCGAGACGGGGAAACGGATAACCGCCGGGGACGTCGGGAAATCGGCTCATAGGGATTGGAGGTGCGCTCGCGCGTCTTCTCGCGCCTTGGAGGGGCTCCGGCCCCCGGGCGGCGAGCGGGCTATTGTAGCAGCCTCGAGAAGGTCAGTCGGGGAGGCTGGAGAGGAACCGTTCCAGGGCCTGGCAGAAGGCGGCCGGGGCCTCGGCGTGGGGGAGGCCGCCGCAGCGCTCGAAGACCTCGATCTCGGCCTGCGGGAGCTTCCGCAGCCAGCGATCGGCGTTCGCGACCGGGGGCCGGACGGCCTGCCTCCCCCAGGCGATCCAGACCGGCTGCTCCGGAGTGGGGAGGCTCGCGGTCGCCGGCCGCAGGCCGCCGGCCAGGTAGGCGCCCAGAGCCCGCCGGGCCTCCGGCCGGTGGCTCGCCCGGTAGTGGTGCTCGACGAGCCCGGCATCCACCCGCTCGGGGGCGGCATAGACCTCGTGGCGCAGGTGCTCGGAGAGAGCCGGGCGGGAGGTCAGGAGGTCGAGCGCGGTGACGCCGACGAAAGGCAGCGGAAGCAGGTGACGGAGCAGGCCCTCACCGCTCCCCCGGCGCCCCGGTGCATCGCGCTCCAGCCCCTGGGGGACGACGAGGGCGAGGGCGCGGACGAGGTGGGGCCGCGCCGCCGCCACCTCCAGGGCGTAGGCCGCGGGGAGGCCGGCCGCGACGACTACCGCCGGCTCCCGCACCACCGCGGAGAGGAAGTCCTCCAGGGCCGAGACATAGGCCCCGGGGCGGTAGGAGCGCGGCGGCGCCGAGCGGGCCCAGCCCGGCAGGTCGGGCACGTAGACCGACCGCCGGCCGGCGAGGATCTCGGCCGCTGGGCACCACTCGGCCGAGTCGTGGCCGGGGCCGAAGGAGTGGAGGAGGAGGAGGGGAGCGGCGCCCTCGGTGTTCGCGCCGAGCTGCTGGAAACAGATCTCGCCCAGCCGTCCGGCATAGCGATGCGTCCGCCCCCAGCTCGGCGCGCGCGGCGGCCGGGCGTGGCGGACGATCCAGGCGTGCGCCGCCGCCGACAGCCCGACGGCCGCGCCGCCCAGGAGCAGACCGCCGAGCCAGAGCCCATGGCTCCGGTCCGGCCGGTCCCGCCGCCCCCTCACACCGCCGTTGCGCATCGTCTATTGAGAATAGCATGCGGCTCGGGCTGGGTCCGTGGAGACCTGCCCGGCACAGTCGCGAGGACTTCTTCCCGTTCTCTGTTAGGATAAAACTCACTTCGGAAAAGGAGGCCCGTCATGCCCTTCGGGAGCTTGTGGCTGCCCGTCGTCCTCTCCGCCGTCGCCGTCTTCCTCGTCAGCTCCCTCGTCCACATGGCCTTGCGCTACCACCGCGCCGACTACAGGAAGTTGGCGGACGAGGAGCCCGTCGCCGCCGCCCTGCGCAAAATCGCTCCGGCGCCGGGGCTCTACTTCATCCCGCACTGCACTGACATGGCCCAGATGAAGGAACCCGCCATGGTCAAGAGGTTCGAGGAGGGTCCCGTCGGCCTCCTCACCATCCGCCCCAACGGGATGCCCGGGATGGGCAAGAGCCTCGCCCAGTGGTTCCTCTTCTCGGTCTTCGTGAGCTTCGTGGTCGCCTACGTCGCGCGCCACACTCTCCAGCCGGGGAGCCCCGGGCTCGAGGTGATGCGGATCACCGGTTCGGTCGCCTTCGCGGCCTATGCCATGGGCTATGTCCAGGACTCGATCTGGAAGTCGATCCCATGGTCCAATTCACTGCGCGGCATTCTCGACGCCTGCTTCTACGCCTTGGCGACCGGGCTCGTCTTCCGGTGCTTCTGGCCCGCGGCCTGAAGAGGTGGAGTAGAGGACGCCGGCTCTCCCAGGGAGCTCGTCGGTTGGAGGTCGGAGACCTTCGGGTGCCGTGTTCGATCTCTCGGAAAGCCTGCGCGAGGTCTCCGAAACCCGACAGAGGCGCTCCCGACGCGTTCCGAGGGCCTCGAAAACGGTCCCGAGAGGCTCCGCGCCGGTTCCAAGAGGGAAAAAACTGCTGCCGAGCCGCCGCGAACGCGATCCGAGCCTCTGGATAGAGGCTTCGAGACCTTCGGAGCAGGTTTTTACGAGACGCGGACACCGACGGACGGCTCAGAACCGGCACGGAGGGCGTTGGGAGGAGTTTCCCTTGGAGGGAAAGGGCGAACCCTCCTGGGGAGCGGCTCTTCCCTGCGGGGGATCGGCTTTGCCCTGGGAGGGTTTTAGGAATCCCTGTGAGGGATTTGAATTTCCCCGGAAGGGATGGGCGACTCCCTCCGAGGGTCTGGGGACGCCCTCCCAGGGATTCGGCGATCCCTCTCG
>JAXDLD010000627.1:0-10646 GCA_034666805.1 Acidobacteriota bacterium | reverse complement strand
AGCGGAACGGCGAGTTCATCCCCCACACGGGGCCGGTGTTCACCAACCTCCTCTTGGCGGACGAGATCAACCGCGCGCCGGCCAAGGTGCAGTCGGCTCTCCTCGAGGCCATGGAGGAGAGGCAGGTGACCCTCGGCTCCCGGAGCTACCCGCTCCACGAGCCGTTCCTCGTCCTCGCCACCCAGAACCCCATCGAGCAGGAGGGGACCTATCCCCTGGCCGAGGCCCAGGTCGACCGCTTCATGATGAAGCTCAAGGTGGACTACCCGAGCCGGGCGGAGGAGTCGGAGATCCTCGACCGCATGCTGGTCGATCGCGAGCTCAAGGCCACCCCGGTGCTCGACGCTGAGCGGGTGCTCGCGCTCCGCTCTGTGGCCGACTCGGTCTACCTCGACACCAAGATCCGCGGCTACATCCTGGATCTCGTCGCCGCCACCCGGAACCCGAAGGCCGCCGGCCTGGCCGACTTGGCCGACCTGATCGCCTTCGGCGCCTCGCCGCGGGCGACTCTCTTCCTCGCCCGGGCGGCCAAGGCCATGGCCCTGGTCCGCGGCCGCGGCTACGTCATCCCCGAGGACGTCAAGGAGCTCGCTCCGGATGTCCTCCGCCATCGCGTCGTCCCCACCTACGAGGCGGAGGCCGAGGAGATCTCGCCCGACGCCCTGATCGCCAGGATCCTCGACCGCGTCCAGGTACCCTGACCCGAAAAGAGAGCCCCCTCGTGTTCGGTCTCTTTGCGCGCTCGAAGGCCCCCCGGCCGGCGGCTCCGGGACGGCGGGCGGGCTCGCCCCGGTCGGCTCTCCCGGCCGAGCTCATGCGCAAGGTGCGACGGATCGAGATCGCCACCAACCGGATGGTCGACCAGGGAGTGGCCGGCGACTACCACTCGGTGTTCAAGGGGCGCGGCATGGAGTTCGCCGAGGTCCGCCCCTACCAGCCCGGGGACGACGTCCGCACGATCGACTGGAACGTCACCGCCCGGATGGGCAGCCCCTTCGTCAAGAAGTACGTCGAGGAGCGGGACCTGACGGTCTTCCTCGCCGTCGACGTCTCGGGAAGCCTCCACTTCGGCTCGCGGGCGATCTTGAAGCGCGAGATGGCGGCCGAGGTCGCCGCCCTCCTGGCCTTCGCCGCCGTGCGCAATCAGGATCGGGCGGGGGCCGCCCTTATCTCCGACCGGCTGGAGCTCTTCCTCCCGCCGCAGCGGCGGCGCACCCACGTGCTCCGCATGGTGCGCGAGATCCTCGACCGGCCGGCGCGCGGCGAGACCGACCTCGAACGCGGCCTCTCGGCCGTCCTGGCGACCCTCAAGAGCCGGGCCGTCCTCTTCCTCATCTCCGATTTCGTGGGCGCCTCCTGCCCTTCGGCGCTCAAGGCCGCCGCCGCCCGGCACGACGTCATCGTCATCGAGATCGTCGACCCGCGGGACAACGAGCTGCCGGCCTCGGGGCCGGTCGTCCTGGAGGACGCCGAGACCGGCCGGATCGCCCTGGTCGACGGCGGCCGCCGCGCCGCCCGGCAGCATCGTGAACGGCGGGAGCACGAGCGGCGGGAGCTCTCCCGGCTCACCCGCAAGCTGGGGGTGGATCACCTGGAGCTGCGGACCGACCGGCCCTATATCAACAGCCTCCTCAGCTTCTTCGAGCAGCGCAAGCGGAGGCTCGGGCGATGAAGAGGGTTCTCATTGTGATCGGGCTGCTCGGCCTGGTCCCCCTGACCCTGGCGACGGCCCAGGTTCCCGCCGCGCCTGCTGCACCTGCCACGCCTGCCCTCCATCTGGACGTCTCCCTGGCCCAGGGCCGGGCGACCGTGGGGGACCGGATCGAGGTCCTCCTCACCCTCCGGCTGCCGGCCGCCCAACTCGCGGGCGAGCCGCGCTTCCCGGCCTGGGGAAAAGGCTGGGGGGACACCGAGGTCGTGGAGAAGGGACCGGCGGCACGGATCTCCGAGTCCGACGGGACCGCGGTCTATCGCCAGCGGATCGTCGTCACCCCCTGGCAGCCCGGCCGGGTGCCTCTGCCGCGGGTCGCCGCCGTGGTCCCTTTCAAAAGCGCGACGGTCCAGGCGGAGAGCCCGGGGAACCTCGCCCTGACGGTCGCCTCGGTGCTGCCGCCGAAGAAGGAGGGGGAGAAGGACCCGCCCCCCAAGCCCGCCGCCCCCCCCCGCCCCCTGCCCCTGGGAGCGCCGTTCGGCTGGAGCGCGCTCGCCCTGGCGGCGGCCTGCCTGGGGGCGGGCTATCTCCTCTGGCGCCGGGGCCGGAAGGCGGCACCGGTGGCCGCGGTCCCGGCGCTCGCGCCGCTCGCCGAGCTCCTGGCCGGCCTCGATCGGCTCGCCGGGGAGCCTTCGGTCCGCCTCCACACCCGGCTGAGCCTCGCTCTCCGCACCTATCTCGGCCGGACCCTCGCCTTCCCGGCGGCCGAGAGCACGACCTCCGAGATCCACCGCCGGCTCCTCGCCCGGCAGCTGCCGGCGCCGCTCGTCCGCCGGACCTTCGAGCTGCTCCGCGCCTGCGACTTAGTCAAGTTCGCGCGCCAGGAGGTGGGCGAGACGGTCTCCCGCGAGCGGCTCGGCGCGGCGCGGGAGATCGGCGGTGAGGTCGAGAGCTACCTCGCTCCCAAGGCGGAGGAGCCCCTGGAGAAGGCGGGATGACGAACCTGCCCCATCTCGCGAGCCCCTGGTGGCTCCTCCTCCTCCTCGCTCTCCCGGCGCTCGCCTGGTGGCATCACGAGGCGGGGGGCGTGGGCGCCCTCACCTACAGCCGGCTGCCGGCGGCGGCGGTGCGGCCGGGGGGCGGCATGCGCCTTCACCTGCCCTTCTACGCCCGGCTCCTCGCCCTCGCCTGCCTGATCGTGGCCCTCGCCCGGCCGCAGATGGGCTACGCCTGGGAGGAGAGCTTGACCGAGGGGATCGACATCGTCGTCTGCCTCGACATCTCGGGCAGCATGGGGGCGGAGGACTTCCAGCCCAAGGACCGGCTGACGGTCGCCAAGCAGGTGGTCAAGGAGTTCGTCGACAACCGGCCGGGCGACCGGATCGGCATCGTCGTCTTCTCGGGCGGCGCCATGGTGCGCGCGCCGCTCACCACCGACCGCCAGATGCTCGGCCTCCTGATCGACGCGGTCGAGCTCAACAGCCTCCCCGACGGCACCGCCATCGGGGTGGCGATCGCCAACGCCGCCGCCCGCTTGAAGAACAGCCAGGCGAAGAGCAAGGTCATGCTCCTGGTGACCGACGGCGCCAACAACGCCGGGGAGATCGACCCGCTCTCCGCCGCCGCGGTGGCCAAGGGGCTGGGGATCAAGGTCTACACCGTGGGGGTCGGCTCCTCGGGCCGGGTGCCGGTGCCGCTCCCCATGCCCAACCCGATCACCGGCGAGCGCGAGATCCGCCGGGTGATGATGGACGTGCCGGTCGACGAGGTACTTCTAAAGCAGATCGCCGACCGCACCGGCGGGCGGTTCTACAAGGCGAGCGACCGCGAGGCCCTGCGCGGGATCTTCCACGAGATCGACCGCCTGGAGAAGACGCCGCTCCAGGTGAAGCGCTACGTCCGCTACCGCGAGGCCTCGCCGCCCTTCCTCTGGGCCGGCCTCGGGTTCCTCCTCCTCCCCCTGGCGGCGGCGGGGATGAAAGTGACGGCGGAGCCGTGAGCAACGCTCCCCTCCTAACCTTTAGGAGCCGAGCTTGAGCTTCGCCGAGCCCCGCCTGCTCTGGCTGGCCCTCCTCGCCCCGGCGGTGGCGGTGGCGGCGGTGTGGCTCTGGCGCCGGCGCCTGGCGGCCGACGCGGCGTGGGCCTCGCGGGGGTTGTGGGACCGCCTGCTCGCCGCCTACCAGCCGCGGCGGCTGACCTTCTCGGTCGCCGCCCTCGCCGTGGCCGTCCTCGGCACCTCACTCGCCCTCGCCCGGCCGCGCTGGGGGGAGGGCGAGCAGAAGGTGGAGAGGAAGGGGGTCGACGTCGTCTATCTCATCGACTCCTCCCTCTCGATGGGAGCGCGGGACGTCGTCCCGTCGCGCCTCGCCGCCGCCAAGGTGCTCGTCCGCCGCCTCTCCGAGGCCATGCCCGGCAACCGCATGGGCCTGGTGCAGACGGAGGGGACCGGCGTCGTCCTCGCTCCCTTGACCGTCGACGGGGCGGTCATCGACCTCCTCCTCGACACCGTCGAGCCCGGCTCGATGCCGACCCCCGGAACCGAGCTCGCTCCGGGGATCGACGCCGCCCTGAAACTCTTCGGCGAGGGGCGGCAGAAGCACCGTGCCCTGGTCATCCTCTCGGACGGCGAGGACTTCGGGGGCGGGCTTAGCCCCGCCGCCGACCGCCTGAAAGAGGAAGGGGTGGTGGTCTACGCCTTCGGCATCGGCACCTTAGACGGCACCGCGGTGCCGGTGCCGGGGAGCGGGCAGAACAAGCTCGACGAGAACGGCAAGCTCGTCAACAGCAAATTGAACGAGGAGACCCTGGAGACTCTCACCCGGGCGACCGGCGGCCTCTACCAGCGGGTGACGAGCGCCGGAACCGATCCCGCGCCGGTCGTGGCGCGGATCGAGTCGATGGAGAAGCGGACCCTGGAGAGCGACACGGTCAACACCAGCGAGGAGCGCTTCCAGTGGCCGGCGTCGGCCGCCGCCCTCGCCCTCGTCCTCTACCTGGCGGTCGCCCCCTTCGCTCCGCGGACCGGGAGGGCGGCATGATCGGCCGACTCCTCTCCGTGCTGCTCTCCTCGCTCTTTTTGGCCGGCTCGCTCGGGATGGCGTTCCCCTCCCTCCCGTTCCCCGGGTCGCTCTTCCATCTCCCCGCGGCGGTCGAGCGCTGGCTGTACAACCCCCGGGAACAGATCAACGCGGCGATCGCCGACGACCGGAAGGGTGACAAGGAGAGCCGGAAACAGGCGGCGGCGGAGGCCGACACGGCTCTCCGGCTCGCTCCCGGGGACCCTATGGTTCAGTACGACGCCGGCACCGTCCACCTGGGCGCCGGGGATCGCCGCGGCGCCGCCAAGATGCTCGAGCAGGCGGCGAAGTCGGGTAGACCCGACCTCGCCGGGGCGGCGAGCTACAACCTGGGCAACGCCCACCTGGCGGACGAGAACTTCGATCGCGCCATCGCCGCCTACCAGCAGGCCCTGCGGGTCAACCCCGTCGACCCGAACGCCAAGTGGAACCTCGAGCTCGCGTTGCGGCAGCGCACGGACAAGCAGCAGATGAAGGGCCCCTCGGGATCGAAGGGCGGCCAGGGCGGCGGCGGCACCCCTAGGCAGAGCCCGGGCAAGGACCAGCAGAGCCAGAAGCAGAACGGCTCGTCCTCCTCCGACCCGGGGAAGAACCAGCAGCAGTCGGGCGGCGCCTCCGAGCGGGCGGGAGCCGAGGGGCAGCCCCAGCCCCGCCCCGGGGACCAGCCGCTCCCCCAGTTCAGGAACCAGCCGGACATGAGCGCGGCGGAGGCGGCGGCTCTCCTTGAATCGGTCGAGAACCTGGAGCGCCAGCAGCGCCGCGCCCAGGCGGCCCAGCGGGCGAACCGGCGCGCGGTCAAGGGGAAGGACTGGTGAGGTCTCCCCTGCGCTCCGCGGGCATCGCAGCCCTCCTCCTCCTCCTCGCGGCCGGCGCCGCCCAGGCGACCCTCGGCGTCCGGTCCTCGCTCTCCCCGGAGGTGGTCGGGGTGGACGAGGGGGTGACCTTCAGCATCGAGGTCCATGGCGGCGGCTTCAGTCATCTCGCCTTCAAGACGCCGAGCCTGGAGCTCGAAAACCTGGAGATCGCCGCCGGCCCCTTCCAGTCCGAGAGCATCAGCTTCGTCAACGGCAACTTCTCGCGCTCCTTCAAGCTCTCCTGGGAGCTGCGGCCGCTGGGCGTGGGGCGGGCCCGGGTGCACGCGCTCTCCTTGCAGTTGGGGGAACAGACGATCGAGCTGCCGGCCCGGGAGGTCCGGGTGCAGCAGGAGCCGACCCGGCCGCCGGCGGACCAGGACCAGGAGCCCGACCCGCTCGACCGCTTCTTCGGCGGCCACTTCCCCCTGCGCCGGCTGCTCGAACCGACCGAGCAGCGGTCGGACGCCCCGCGGGTCTTCCTCCGCGCCGAGGTCACCCCCGAGCGCCCGGTCGTCGGCGAGCAGGCTCTCTACACGGTCTCTCTCTATACCCGGGACGATGTCAACGCCGTCAACCCGCGGAGCCTGCCGACCTTCAAGGGCTTCTGGGTGCGCGACATCCCGCAGCCCCAGAACCTCCCCACCGAGATGGTGGACATGGCCGGCGCGCGCTACGGCCGGGTCGTCCTCCTGAGGAAGGCCCTCTTCTCCCTGCGCCCGGGGCGGCACGCGATCGAGCCGGCGGCGGTCGACGTCATCGTCCGCACCTTGGAGCGGACCTTCTTCGGGCCCGCCCTGGAGCGCCCGGAGGAGGTCCAGCTCCACACCAAGGGGTTGACGGTCGACGTCCAGCCCCTGCCGCCGGGGCCGCCCGGCTTCCGCGGCGCCGTGGGTCGGATGGCCCTCTCGGCCGCTCTCTCCCCCCACGAGGTGCGGGTCGGGGAGGCGGCGGCGCTCACCCTGACCCTCGCCGGCGAGGGGAACCTCCAGGGGGTGACCGCCCCCGCTCTCGCTCCGGCGCCGGGCTTGAAGGTCCTCCCGCCGCAGCAGGAAGGGAGCGAGAGGCTGGCCGGCGACGCCGTCCGCGGCGTTCGCACCTGGACCTACGCCGTCATCCCCGAACGGGCCGGGAGCTACCAGGTGAGCGCCCCCCCCATCCCCTACTTCGATCCCGGCACCCATGCCTACCACATGGCCGCGGCATCGCCGCTCGCCCTGACCGTGCTGCCGCCCGCGCAGACCGCCGCGGCCTCGCCCGCGAGGTCGGGAGGCGTGGACGGTGCCAGGGCGGGGCGGGACTGGCGGGGCCTCCTGCCCTGGCTCGCCCTCCCCCTCGGTGTAGCCCTCGTCCTCACCCTCGTCCGCCGGCGGCATCCCCGGGACGCGCGGCGCCCGCGGCGCGCGCGGGTCTCGGACCGGCCCTCCGCCCGGCGGCTGGAGGAGCGGCTACGGGAGGCCGAGGCCGAGGGCCGGCCCCGCCAGGCGGCGGCGCACATCGAGGCGGCCTGGCGGGATTTCCTGGCCGAGAGCTGGAAGATCCCGGCCGCGAGCCCAACCCCCCGCTGGCGGGAGATCGTGATGGCCCGCGGCGCCGACCCGGAGGCGGCGCGCGAGCTGGGCGAGCTCGCGGACGACCTCCAGTACCTGCGCCAGGCGCCCCAGCTCTCGGCCGCCGGCGCCCTGCAGAGCGAGGCGCTCGCCCGCTCCCGGCGTCTGTTACGCCGTTTGTGAGGGCCTCTCCACCATCGTGGCCGTCTTTTTCACATCTGGAACGTTTCGTCTTCGAGGGATCTCTGCTATTGTGGTCGCAGCGGATCGGTATCGAAGTCGTTTGGAGTCCTGTATGACGAGCGAGGTCCTGAAGCGCGAAACGAAGGCGCCTCGGGGTGCGGCTCTATGAGCGACGCCCTCACCCTGGTGCACGGCAGCAGCCCTTGGGAGGAGCTCCGTGTGATCGACGGCTTTCACTGTCTGGACCACGTCCAGCTCGAGCGCTTCCTGGAGAGGCGGCGGGCCAACCCCCAGTTTCCTCTCGAGCTCTCGCTCGCCGAGAACCTGGTCGAGGTGCTGCGCCGGGCCAACGGCTTCGTCCCCTCGGAGGCCGGTTCGATCCTCCTCGACAACCCTTCCGAGAAGAAGGACAACCGGCGGCAGAACACCTTGACCTTCATCGCCGCCTTCGGCGACAAGTCGGAGGGGCTCCTCGGCCAGACCATCCCGGCCGACCGCGGCATCGCCGGCCGGGTCTACCTGACGGGCGAGGCCTACGTCACCCCGGCGGCCCGTGAGGACCGCTTCTTCTACGGCGGGGTGGACGAGCAGACCCGCTACCATACCGAGTCGCTCATCGCCATCCCCATCCGCATCGAGCAGGAGGTCTGCGGCGTCTTGGAGCTGATCAACCGGGTGAACTCCTCCTCCTACACCGGCGAGGACAGAAACCTCCTGGAGATCTTCGCCGGCTACATCTCGATCTCGATCCAGAACGTCCTCGACGGCCGCCAGGCGCAGGAGATCGCCAAGCGCGACAACCTGACCGGCCTCTTCAACGACCGCTACCTCCACATCGCCCTCTCCGACACCATCACCCGCTGCGAGCGGGAGGCGTTGGACCTGGCGGTTCTCTTCCTCGACCTCGACTTCTTCAAGCGGGTGAACGACACCCATGGGCACCTCGCGGGGAGCCAGGTGCTCCGCGAGGTGGGGCACGTCCTGCACCAGAAGCTCGCCGAGGTGGAGGGCATGGCCGCCCGCTACGGCGGCGACGAGTTCGTCCTCCTCGCACCCGGGGCCGACCTGGAGCGCGCCGTCGACATCGCCGAGGAGATCCGCGCCGAGATCCTCGGCACCACCTTCTGCGCCGCCCCCGGCGAGATCCAGCGCGAGCCCCTGGGCTTGAACGGCCTCACCTGCTCGATCGGGGTGGCGACCCTCCATCAGCACATCCTGGACGACCGGCCTTTGGACGAGCGCAAGAGCACGCTCCTCCGCCTCGCCGATGCGGCGATGTACGTGGCCAAAGAGACCGGCCGCAACCGCACGGCCGTGGCCGGCCAGCCGGTCCGCCGGCGGGCCTCTTCCGGTCCAAGCCCCGGCCCCACCCCCGTTCGTTGAGCCGGATCTCGGTACTGAAAACGCTCCCGGCCGCGACGACGGCCGGGAGGGATCTAAAGCAGACCCATAGTGGAGTGGAGAACGGGATCAGTTGCAGAGAGCTGGGTTCGTGTGCTGGCAGCCGATGCAGGTGCCGCCGACGGCCGATTCGCCGCCGGTCGTACAGCCGATGGTGAGCCCGCCGGCGACTCCCTCCACCTCACGGCCGAGGAGGACGCGCAGGGTCTCGCGGTTCAGGGCCAGCTTCTGGACGATCTGCTTTTTCATGGAGCTCTCCTTGCTGCTGTAGGTTAGCGGTGCAGGCAGACGAAACTATTTTCCCTGCGACCTGTCCTCATTGTGCGAGCCGGCACGGAGGGCCACAACTGCATGAATCGGTAGTCTTCGATGGTTTCGGAGGGGGAGCCTGCATGGATATGCAGGCTCCCCGGCGCTCCCATCACGAGGGCCGGGCGGCCGCCGAGGTTCTGAGGGAGGGGCGGCTCGCGAGCCGGAAGGGGTACACGTAGGAGCCGGTTAGCGCGCCTCCCGACACTTCAGGTGTATGTTGTTCCAAAATTTCGGCCAATAGAAGGCTTCGTGCGGAACCACCCAGGTGACTTCGCTGCCCAGGCTCCGAAGCTGCTCCGGCGAGTAGATCGGTAGGGCGAGTTGCATGTGGTCGCTCCAGTCGCCGCTGCCTGCTTCGATCTCGACGCCGGTAAGCGATCTATTCGCGCCTGCGTCCACTTGGAGAGTGATCGCGATCCCGGCGCTGCGGTCGCGCATGGGATTGCGATCCTCCCCTCGGGAGGAGCCCAAAAAGGAATCGAAGGCATGAATCCTGACGATCCTGTAGGCGGTTCCGCAGTTTGTCTCGACCGGTACCGAGGTCTGTCCGCTCTCGTTGAAGTCTCGAATGTCCGCCATGTCCGGAGCCTCTGTATGCCACGTGACCGGGACCTTCTCGCCGGCGAGAAGCGGCAGGGCGACAGAGAGGAAGGAAGCGAAGAGAACCACGGCTCTTTTTTGCGGGCGCATCGGCTACCTCCTGCGGTCCAAGGAGATCTGCTGACGGGCTGCTGCGACATCGCGACTCGGCCCAGCTGTGAGAATGCTAGCACGGTCTCCGCTCGAGTCTGGCCGCAAGAGTGGGAGGCTTATGGCGGCGACCTCGATGGCGGGTTCGGGGCGGGGCCTCCCAGGGGCGCTCCCAGAGTGGGCCACTTCAACTTTCGGCGATCCCCGCAACGGTCTCCTCACGCCCGAGGAGGATGTAGAATCCCCTGAGCTCCGCCTGGACCTGTTGCCGCTCCTTCTGGTTCTGGCGCTGCTTGCCGTCGATACCGACCCCCCGCACCGAGAGTCGACGTCCGCAGACTCCGTTCGACTTCCCCCGGTTCTGCTTCCGCTCCCGAGACTTCGTGACGACGTCCAGTGGAATCCGCTTCGCAGTCCCCAGACTCGATAGCAAGGTAAAGAGACAACGTCTTCAAGACCTGGACTCTGGCTCCGGTGCCGCGCCGTCGATGTCGAGGCCGGGGACCGAGATGTCGAGCACCGGGACTGAGACTCGGAGTCCCTGGACGTAAGACCCGCCGCCGAGACCGTAGAGTCGCGGTCCCGTCACCACGGTTGGACTCCAGGGTTTAAGACAGCCGTCCCGGGGCTGCGATTTCAAGTCCCGGTGCTGCGACTCAAAGTCGCGGGCCGGAAACTCAGAGTCCCGCGATCCAGACCGCGATCCTGGGATCTCGACCCTCGGTCGGGGGACGGCGATTCGGCGTCCCGGTCTCGCGATGTCAAGTCCGGGGACCACGACTCAGAGTCGCGGGACGACAGCCTTTGGACCTGCCCCGTTTCGGTGGACAGTTTAGCGTTTCCTTCTACTGGTGACCTAGGTTCCCTCTCTCCCCGCCGTCGCCGGGGCCGGTGGGCTGTGGGAAACGCGAAGCGTTTTCCAAGGGTTGTG
>JAXDLD010000626.1:0-3751 GCA_034666805.1 Acidobacteriota bacterium | reverse complement strand
AGCAGCTCCCCGAGCAGGAGGAGCGGGCTCTCTCCGAGATGCTCCAGGGCTTCCATCGGCTCCTGCGCTTCCTCCATACAGGCCTCCCTACCGGTCCATCGCAAGGCGGGCAGCCCGACGGTGAGGGCCGGCAGGGAAAGCAGGGCGGGCCGGCGGCCCCGGGGGAGGCTCCAGCCGAGCCGGAGGGCGAGGAGTAGATGGATGGGGGGCGGCGCCGGTAGGCTACGGCTGGCCTTCTGCTGCTCAGGCTCGCAAGTTGCAGCGCCTGGAGGCAAGCCGCCATGCGCCTGAAGCTCGCCCCCCTCCTGCGCCTCTTCGTCGCCTGCGGCCTCGCCGCCCTGCTCCTCCATGGCGTCGGGCTGCGGGCCTTGGCGCAGTCGCTCCGGGTCGCCGATCCGGCGCTCCTCGCGCTCGCCCTCCTCCTCTGCTTCGTCGACCGGGCGGTGATGATCGGCAAGTGGTACCCGCTGCTCACGGCGCAGGTGCCGGGGGTGCCGCTCGGGCGCGCGGCCCGGGCCTACCTCGCCGCGGGCTTCGCCTCCTACTTCCTCCCCACCTCCCTGGGCGCCGACGCGCTGCGCAGCTTCGCCCTCGGCCGCGGGCGCCGGGCGGTGGCGGAGGTCGGCGCCTCGGTGGTGCTCGAGCGGCTCCTGGGGCTCCTGGGCTCGCTTGTGCTGGTCCTCGCCGCCCTCTTAGTCGCCCTCCGCGGCTCCGCCCGCCTCATCCCCCTCCTGCCGTGGGCCGTCGGCACCCTGGTGCTCTGCCTCGGCCTGCTCCTCGCCGCCTGCAGCCGGCAGGCCACCGCGAGCCTCCTGGCCCGGCTCCCGGCCGCCTCCTCGCACCGGGTCTGGCGGCTCGTCCACCGCCTGGCCGCGGCCGGCGAGCGCTACCGCCGCTCGCCGGGGATGGTCGCCGCCGTGGCCGCGGCCTCGGCCGCCGAGCAGCTCTTCCCCGTCCTCGTCCTCTGGGTCCTCGCCCGCGCCCTCGGCCTGCCGATCTCCTTTACGAGCCTGTTCATCGCCGTGCCCCTGGCCCTCTTCCTCGGCCGCCTGCCGATCACCTTCGCCGGGCTGGGGGTCTTCGAGGGGGCGCTCCTCACGCTCCTCGGCATCTATGGCGTCTCGCGGGCCGATGCCCTGGCCCTGGGCGTCGCCGCGCGGCTGTTCGAGGTCGCGACCCAGCTCCCGGGAGCCCTCTTCTGGAGCGACCTCGCCGGGGCTCGCGAGGCGGTCAGCGAACCTGCCACAGCTTGTGCTGCTGCACCGACAGCCGCCAAGGAGGGTTCTCCCTGACCAGCCGGATGCACCAGTCCAGGGTGCGGGGGTCGACCTCGGGGCCGTCGAAGGCGGGCGAGACGAGATAGTGCTCGGCTGCGACGACCGTCCGCGGAATGGCCTGGCCGTAGCCGCGGACGTACTTGACCTCGTGGGCCGTGCGCTGGCGGAGGGCGTGCTCGGCAACCTTGGGGGAGACCGTCACCCAGTCGATCCCCGGGGGGAGTAGGACGCTGCCGTTGGTCTCGATCGCCAGCCGGTAGCCGGCGCCATGAAGGGCGTCGATCAGCTCGGGGTCGACCTGGAGGGCCGGCTCGCCGCCGGTCAGCACCACCCAGCGGCAGACGGGGGACAGGACTGTCATCTCGGCGAGAATCTCAGGCAGAGTCATCCGCCGGCCCGACTCGAATTCGGTGTCGCAGTCGAAGCCGTGGGTCTCCGCCCGGCAGGCCAGGTTGCAGCGCGCGAAGCGCAGGAAAAGGTTGGGCGTACCGGCCCGCACCCCCTCCCCCTGGAGGCTGTAGAAGATCTCGTTGACGACGTAGCTCTCCACGACCGCGCACTCTAGCAGCCCTGGCCCGGCGCTCGCATACCGATCCGGCAGCCGGCCCCACCGTGGGGCCTCCGAAACTCTGTACGCCTGGAGGTATCACCTTGATCCCGAACGCCGGCAAGACGACCGCCACCCTGCTCGCCCTCTTCGCCAGTATCGCTCTCGCCCCATCCGCCAGCGCCCAGGTCACCCGCCAGCTCACCCCCGCCGAGGTGAGCTGCAACGCCACCCAGCTCTCCGGGCTGACCGCCCGCACCAGCATCCTCGTCGGCCCCAACTTCGCCGACAAGCCGCTCACCTCGGTCGAGACCTTCGGCTCGAAGACGGGCGGCTTCGCCGGCCTCGTCTACTCCGATCAGCTCACGAGCCGCGGGGTGCGGGCGGCGACCCCGGAGCACCATCTCTGGTTCTCGACCAACCCGGACGAGGTCAAGCTGCTGCGCAACCCGGCGCGGCCGCTGCTCGATTCGATCAGCCTGACCCGGAACGACCTGAACTCCGACCTGGTGACCTTCAACGACGAGGACTCGCTCGCCCTCCAGATCGATCCGACCCTCAATCCCACCAACAACAACGACGACTCGACCAAGCTCCTGGTCGACAACGTCCTCTTCGACGACGCCGGCATCACGTCCGACGCCAAGCCCGGCCGGGGCCTCTCGACGATCGTCCGCTCCTGCCACGGCAACTTCACGGCGACCGACCTGCACGTCCTCGCCGTCCTCGCCAAAACGGTCCGGGTGATCGCCTACGACACCAATTCGGCGACCTCGGGCTCCCGGCTCGTCACCCAGTTCTTAGACCTCTACCGGGGCACCGGCGCCGCGCCGATCTCCGGCGGCGGCGTGCGTACCACCTACCTGGGGGATGTCTTCCTCGGCGGGAACGCCTTCCAGCGGGTGTCCTTCTCCATCACCGTCGACCTCGGCACCGACGGCACCCTGGGCAACGCCACGCTCCAGCTCCTCCCCGCCTGCACCGCCTCCGGCCAGACGGGCTGCACGGTGGCGACGAGCGAGGTGCGGATCTTCGTCGTCAAGCCGGTCGCCACGGGGCAGTTCTGGAACGCCTCGGGGAACCCGACCGTCTGCGTCGGCGCCGCGGGTTGCGCCTCGCAGGCCGCGTTCTCGTGGGGCGAGCGCCTCGCCGGCACGACCTGGCTCCGGCCGCTGTCGCCGTAGGAGGGCTAGCCCAGCCGCGGCGCGCCCGCGAGGAGGCGGCGGAGGACCTCCAGGTCGACGGGCTTGACCAGGTGATGGTCGCAGCCCGCCTCGCGGGCGCGCTGGCGGTCGCTGTCCTGCCCGTAGCCGGTGACGGCGACGATCAGGAGCCCGCCGAGCTCCGGGCGGCGGCGCAGCCGGCGCGCCACCTCGTAACCGTCGATCCCCGGCAGGCCGATGTCGAGCAGCACCACGTCCGGTTGGAACTCCGGCACCGCCTCGACCGCCGAGAGCCCGTCATGGGCGGCCCGCACCTCGTAACCCCAGATCTCCAGGAGGTCGACGAGGGTGAGAGCGGCGTCCAGGTTGTCCTCGACGACGAAGACCCGGGCTGGGCGGGAGGCGGGGAGGGGGGCGAGGTCGGCCATGGTTCGGGAGCAGGGCCGTTCGCGGCCGGATTCTAGGGTCGGGCGGTCATCCGCACGGCGTCGACCTCGACCTTCGCCCGCCGCACCTGAAGACAGGGGCGGGCGGGCTCCGGGCTCACGGCGATCTCTCCCATAGAGTGGTCTTCCCAGGCGATTTCGAGACACCCGCCCGCCTTCTCGAAGCGCATCTGCTGGAACACGGCCGGATCGAAGCCGGGAGGGAACGGCAGGAGCCGCTCCGGAGGCTTGAGAGTCGTACCGCGGACCGCGAGAGCCCAGCCCGGGCCGGAGCGGACGAGAGCGAGGAGAGGGCCGGCGCCGGCGGCGGTCCGCGCC
>JAXDLD010000625.1:0-3268 GCA_034666805.1 Acidobacteriota bacterium | reverse complement strand
AACCGGTGCTCCAGGCCCGCCCACTCGATGCGCACCTCGGGGGTCTTCTTCTCGATCCCCTTGGCGCGGTCGGACGACGCCTTTTCGCGCTCGTGGCGGGTGCGCTCGGCGGCGATGCCCGCGGCCTCGTCGTCGACGTCCTTGGAGAGCGGGTCCTGCTCTTCGCGCGTCAGGGTGACGCTGTAGAGCTGGGCGCGGTTGTCGCGGACGGCGGCGGAGCCTCCCTGCACGTAGCCGGCGAGGAAGATCAGCGTCTTGCCGTCCGCGGTCCAGCGTGCGCCGGTCGTGCTCCAGAGGTCGCGGTCGGGCAGTTTCCTGTCGGCAACGTCGGTGGCATTGGCGGCATTGGCGGCGTTGGCGGCATTGGCGGGCCCGGCGATCCCCCCACCGATCCCGATAATGTGGACGTGGGGCCTTAGGTCGGGGTCGAGCTCGGTGTACGACATCCACTTGCCGTCGGGAGAAAACTCGGGCGACTGGAGCGGGCCGACCGTGCTCGTGGCGAGGGTGCGCGTCTTGCCGGTCGCGACGTCGACCAGCGCGAGCTTGCGGTCGAGCGTCGTGTAGGCGAGCGACTTGCTGTCGGGCGACCAGACGACGGCCAACTTCTCGCTGTCGGTATCCGAGAGGCGGCGCAGGTCGCGGCCGTCGGTGTCGGCCACCATGACGTCGTCGTGACCGTGCTCGTCGCTCACGAAGGCGATCCGCTTGCCGTCGGGGGACCACACCGGACGGCTCTCGCGCCAGCCGGTGCGGGTGAGGCGCGAGACGTCTCCTTTTTCGGTCGCGATCGTGAAGAGCTCGCCCCGGTAGCTGACCACGGCGCGCCGGGTGCTGGGCGAGAGGTCGTACTCGTCTACCTCTCCCTTGTCGACGACGACGAGCGGGCTCCTCCCGGCGTCGTCGGGCTCGATGTCGATCTTGACCTCGCTCGTTTTCTCCGTCGCCGTATCGAGTTTCCAGAGGGAGAAGCCCTCCTCGTAGACGATCGTGCGGCCGTCCGCCGAGATCGACGGCGAAAAGAGCGAGCCGCTTGCGTGATGCGTCACCTGCACCGGCGTGCCGCCGCCGGCCGGTATCTTCCAGATATTGTTCGCCGATTTCCGGACTTCCGGCGCTCCGGCCTTGGCGCGCACCTCGCGGTCGGAGACGAAGTAGATAAAGCCGCTGCCGTAGAGCGGCCAGAGGTTGTTCGGTTTCATGTTGTCCGACAGGTCCGCGTCGAGAAACTGCTTAAAGGTCTTCGCCTGGAGGTCGGCCACCCAGAGGTCGGCCGAGTAGCTGCCGCGGTAGTGCTTGCGCCACCAGACCGCGGGGTGGCGGTTGAAGGCGAAGCGGGTGCCGTCGGGTGAATAGGAACCCCACGTGCCCCAGTCGGTCGGCAGCGGTTGCTCCAGGCCGCCGCCCACCGCGACCTCGTAGAGGTTCGGGATGCCCGGGTAGAGCAGGCCGCGCGCCGAAGAGAAGACGATCCGCCGGCTGTCGCGAGACCAGCCGACGACGGTGTCGGCAGCGCTGTGGAACGTGAGCTGTTTCGCCTCACCACCGCCCGCAGGCATCACGTAGACGTCGTCGTTGCCGGCGCGCGACGAGGAGAACGCGATCCACTTCCCATCGGGCGAGAAGCGTGGATGTGAGTCGTGGGCCGGGTGGACGGTCAAGCGACGCGGGTCGCTGCCGTCCTCCTGGACCACCCAGAGATCGCCCCGATAGGAGAAGACGATTTTCCCGGCATGGTAGTCGGGGTGGCGGGGCAGGTGGATCGGCCGCGCGGCGACGACCTCCGCGAAGCCGACGAGAAGGAAGGCAAAGGCGAGAGCGGCAGCCGAACGACTGGCGAGATAGCGCTTCCTCATGGGGAACCTCCTCGACAAGGGTTGCAGATCCTGTCCGTTCGTGCCGCAAAACGGAGTCGTAGTTTGGGAGCGAGGATACGAACTTTATTTCGCAACTGCAAGGGACCACTCTGCAGGTTGCGTCACAGGCCGGACACCCGCCGTCCTTCCATGAAGGATAAATTAGCGACATCCTGTCCTCATGGGAAGGACAATTCGCGGAGAGCGCGCGCTCCCGGCCGCTCGTCACCAGGGTCAAGTCAGCTTAGAGCCGGTCCGCGCTAGACTCCTCAGTGCCAGGAGAGCCACTCGGCACGAACGGAGAGAGTATGAAGAAGGGTAAGACCCCAGACCTTGCGGTGGCCGATCTCAGCGCGGACGACATCCTGCCCGAGTACGATTTCAGTCGTGCTCGACCCAACAAATATGCCGCGCTGTACCAGAAAGGCGGTCTGACCGTCACGCTTGACCCCGAGGTCGCGAAGGTGTTCCCGAGCGCGGCCGACGTCAACGAAGCTCTACGGTCTCTTGCGAGACTCATCCGAGCTCAGCAGAGGCGCAACGCGAAGGGCCCTCGCGCCAGATAACCCAGGGCGTTGCCCTGGGCTAAGGGACGTCGACCCGTTGGGCCTGGGCCCCCTCCCGCTCGTCTTCTGGGGCTCACCCGCCCTGGAGCGCCTGCCGGCACCTCTTCATCGCCCGCTCGCGGTCGGGGAGCGGCAGGGCGGCGAGGCCTTCGAGTGCGCGCTCACGCCCGCTCGCCACCAGGGTCAAGACCTCCTTGAACTGCTTCTCGGCCAGGTCCCGATGCCCCAGGCGGAGGAGGCAGTCGGCGAGGAGCAGACGGGCCTGGTAGAGGGCGGGATCGAGGTAAAGGGCGGCGCGGTAAGCGGTCACCGCCTCCTCAGGCCGCCCCGAGAGGTCGTGCAGGAATCCCAGGAGGGCGTGGTTGGCCGGCTCGGAGGGGTCGGCGGCGAGGAGATCCGCCACGGCGCTCCCGGCCTCGGCGATCCGGTTGTCGGCTAAGAGGAGCGCCGCCGCGGCCAGGCGATCGGCTGGCACCAGGGGGATCGGGGCGATCGGGGCGGGCCTGACGAGAGGCGTGGCCGGCTTCCGCTTCGCCGGCGCCAGGGAGCGCGGAGCCGCCGGCTTCGGCTTCTCCCGGACGGCCGGCTTGGGACGCTCCAGGAGGACCGCACGGGCCGGCCGGGCTTCCGTGGGATGGCGGTAGCAGAAGGAGCCGCCCAGGTCGACCGAGTCGAGCTCGTCCTGGATCTGCCACAGGGTCTCCGAGGCGCCGAGGAAGAGGTAGCCGTGCGGTGCCAGGCGCTCCGCCACCTGCTCCACCACCCAGCGCTGGAGCGGCCGCTTGAAGTAGATGAGGACGTTCCGGAGGAGGATGAGGTCGAGCTCCCCCTCCGGCAGGTCGTAGG